>JAGQZL010000113.1 GCA_020434915.1 Allomuricauda sp.
TCCGGTAACATAATCAGAAAGATCGGAAGCCAAATACAAACAGGCATTGGCCACGTCTTCAGGACTTCCCCCACGTTTTAATGGAATAGCATCCCTCCAACCTTGTACGGTTTTTTCGTCCAATTTATCGGTCATCTCGGTTTCAATGAACCCTGGCGCAATGGCGTTGCAACGGATGTTTCGGGAACCAAGTTCAAGCGCTACGGATTTGGTGAATCCGATCATTCCAGCTTTGGAAGCGGCATAATTGGTCTGTCCTGCATTTCCTTTTACACCCACTACGCTACTCATGTTGATGATGGATCCCTTGCGCTGTTTCAACATGGTGCGTTGCACAGCTTTGGTCATGTTAAAAACAGATTTAAGGTTAATTTCGATAACGGTATCGAAATCTTCCTCACCCATACGCATCAACAGGTTATCCTTGGTAATCCCGGCGTTGTTGATGAGCACATCTATTCTGCCATCAAAATCTTCCAAAACCTTGGCCACGAGGGCCTCTGATTCTTCATAACTTGCCGCATTGCTCTTATAGGCTTTGGCTTTTACGCCCATGGCCGCTAGTTCTTTTTCTAATTCCAAAGCGGGAGCTTCACTGGAACTATAGGTAAAGGCCACATTGGCACCGTGCTTTGCAAATACCTCGGCTATGCCTTTTCCAATTCCTCTGCTGGCTCCTGTAATGATCACATTTTTCCCTTCCAAAAGTTTCATAGGATGATTGTGTTTGAATGGTTATCTACCAAATATAGTTGTTGTTTTATGTTTAGACGAAAAAAAATCCCGCTAAAAAACGGGATTTAGAATAGATTTAACGGTTGGTCACCCAACCACTTCCTTTACTTTAGCGCCAATTTCCGCTGGGGAATCCACCACGTGGATACCACATTCTCGCATGATTCTTTTCTTGGCTTGGGCTGTATCATCACTACCGCCGACAATGGCTCCAGCGTGACCCATGGTACGTCCGGCAGGAGCTGTTTCACCAGCAATAAACCCAACGATTGGTTTTTTGCTGCCGCTTGCTTTGTACCATCTAGCTGCTTCGGCTTCCAATTGACCACCGATTTCACCGATCATGACCACACATTCGGTTTCAGGGTCATTGATCAGCAATTCCACTGCTTTTTTGGTGGTGGTTCCGATGATGGGGTCTCCACCGATTCCAATGGCTGTGGTAATTCCTAAACCTTGACGTACCACTTGATCGGCAGCCTCATAGGTAAGGGTTCCTGATTTTGAAACAATCCCCACATTTCCTTTTTTGAAGACAAACCCAGGCATGATGCCCACTTTTGCTTCACCAGGGGTAACGACACCTGGACAGTTTGGACCGATCAAGGTACAATCCTTATCTTTTATGTAATCGTATGCTTTCACCATATCAGCTACAGGGATACCTTCGGTGATGGTAATGATCACCTTGATACCTGCACTGGCCGCTTCCATGATGGCATCTGCCGCAAACGCTGGCGGTACAAAAATAATCGTGGTATCGGCACCAACTTCCTTAACGGCATCCGCCACAGTATTGAAAACAGGTTTACCCAAATGCTCCTGTCCTCCTTTTCCCGGGGTTACACCGCCAACAACGTTGGTTCCATATTCAATCATTTGCTCGGCATGGAAGGTTCCTTCGCTACCGGTAAATCCTTGTACAATTATTTTTGAATCTTTGTTTACTAAGACGCTCATAGGTTTAACTTATTGTTGGTGCAAAAATATGGTTTACTGCGATTTTTATCTATTGATTTTTTAATTCTTTTTCAGTTTTTCGAGGATTTCCGGAATCCTCTTGACAGAAGCAATTTGTTTCAGCTTTTCCCTGGCCTCTTCCGCCGGATATCCAAAATAGGTTTTTCCACCTTCCAAGGATTTTGAGATTCCTGATTGTGCCAAGATCACAGCCTTTTTTCCGATGGTGGCCCCACTGGTAATCCCAACTTGACCCCACAAGGTCACTTCATCTTCCAACACCACACAACCTGCAATACCTACGTGGGAGGCAATCAAACATTTTTTACCGATGACAGTGTCATGTCCCACTTGAATTTGATTATCCAGTTTGGAACCTTCTTTTACGGTAGTGTCACCCGTAACTCCTCTATCAATAGTACAGGATGCTCCAATATCTACATGGTCTTCAATTACCACTCTTCCACCTGAAAGGAGCTTGTCAAAACCTTCTGGTCGATTTTTATAGTAGAAAGCATCTGCTCCCAAAACCGTATTGGCGTGAATGGTTACATGGTCCCCAATGATACAGTTGTCATAAATGGTAACATGGGGATGGATTACACAGTTTTTACCAATTTTGACATGGTTTCCAATAAATACGTTGGGTTGAATGATGGTACCCTCTCCTATTTCCGCAGTTTCCGAAATGGTACTGTTGGCACTTTCAAATGGTTTGAAATGTCTGGTAAGTTTATTGAAATCACGAAAAGGATCATCAGAAATCAACAATGCCTTTCCCTCTGGGCAATCCACTTTTTTGTTGATAAGTACTACGGTTGCCTTGGATTCAAGGGCTTTGTCATAATACTTGGGGTGGTCCACAAATACAATGTCGCCCTCTTCCACCACATGGATCTCATTCATCCCAAAAACAGGAAACACTTCGCTCCCAACAAATTCGGAACCAATTATTTCCGCTATTTCCTTTAATGTATGGGCTCTTGGAAATTTCATGTTCCCTATTCTTTGGCGCGTTCCAAATAAGCACCTTTCTCCGTGTCAATCTTTATTTTGTCCCCTTCATTGATGAACAGTGGAACATTGATACGGGCCCCGGTTTCCACAGTGGCCGGTTTGGTGGCATTGGTGGCTGTATTACCCTTAACTCCGGGTTCTGTATGGGTCACTTCCAAAACAACACTCGCAGGCATTTCCACGGAAAGCGGGCTGTTGTCCTCTGCATTGAAGATGATGGTCACCACTTCTCCCTCTTTTAAAAGATCAGGAGCATCCAATGCATCTTTTTGCAAAGCAATTTGGTTGTAATCATCCGTGTTCATGAAATGAAAGGTGTCTCCTTCTGGATACAGGTATTGATAGGAACGGGTCTCTACCCTTACGTCCTCTATTTTGTGTCCTGCTGAAAATGTATTGTCTATGACTTTACCAGTGGTCACACTTTTAAGCTTGGTACGCACAAAGGCGGGACCTTTACCTGGTTTTACATGAAGAAATTCTACAATTTTGTAGATATCGTGATTGTAACGGATGCACAATCCTTTTCTAATATCTGAAGTACTTGCCATATATTTAATTTGAACTGAAATAACCTTTCATGATACCCCTTTGTGAATCTCGGATGAACTGAAGTATCTCATCCCGCTCCGGGGTGGCTTCCATTTCTGCTTCTATGATGGATGCCGCTTGTGTGTTGTTGTAATTTTTTTGATAAAGTATTCGGTAAATATTCTGTATTTCACGGATCTTGTCGGATTCAAAACCTCTCCTTCTTAAACCGATGGAGTTGATTCCAACGTAAGACAAGGGCTCCCTTGCCGCCTTAACAAACGGAGGCACATCTTTTCTTACCAAAGAACCCCCGGTAACAAAGGCGTGGTTGCCAATGGATACAAATTGATGTACGGCCACCATTCCTGCCAACACCACATTCTGGCCAATGGTTACATGGCCTGCCAACGTGGAATTGTTGCTAAAGATACAACCGTCCCCCACCACACAATCATGGGCAATGTGGCAATAGGCCATGATCAGACAGTTGTTCCCTATGACGGTCTTCATGCGATCGGAAGTGCCTTTGTTGATGGTGGCACATTCCCGTATCGTGGTATTGTCCCCAATGATTACTGTAGTTTCTTCCCCCTGATATTTTAGGTCTTGGGGCATGGCTGAAATAACCGACCCTGGAAAAATATTACAGTTCTTTCCAATTCGGGCACCTTCCATGATGGTAACGTTGGAGCCAATCCAGGTTCCTTCACCAATCGTCACATTGTTGTGGATGGTGGTAAAGGGCTCAATGACCACATTTTTGGCAATCTTGGCCCCAGGGTGAACATATGCTAACGGTTGGTTCATCTACGAATCTGTGTTTTTGGTTTTTACGATCTGCGCCATCAATTCCGCTTCCGAAACCAACTTGCCATTGGCATAGGCATAGGCCTGCATGTGGCAGATTCCCCTACGGATAGGTGAAACCAAATCGCATTTAAAAATCAAGGTGTCCCCAGGGACTACCTGCTGTTTAAATTTCACATTATCAATTTTCATGAAGAATGTGAGATAGTTTTCCGGGTCCGGTACAGTGCTCAGGACTAGAATACCTCCGGTTTGTGCCATAGCCTCTACCTGTAAAACCCCTGGCATTACGGGAGCTCCCGGAAAGTGGCCTACAAAGAACGGCTCGTTCATGGTTACATTTTTCACCCCTACCACATGTGTGTCCGACAACTCTAAAATCTTGTCCACCAATAAAAATGGAGGCCTGTGCGGCAACATCTTCATGATTTGGGTGACATCCATTAAGGGTGTTTGATTCAAGTCATAGGAAGGAACTTTGTTCCTTTTTTCAATCTTGATGATCTTGGACAGTTTTTTGGCAAACTGGGTATTTACAAAATGACCTGGTTTGTTGGCAATGACTTTTCCACGGATGCGGGTACCAGCCAATGCCAAATCGCCAACAACGTCCAATAATTTGTGACGGGCCGCTTCATTGGGATAATGAAGGGTCAAGTTGTCCAAAATACCGTTTGGCTTAACGGAAAGTTTTTCCTTTTTAAAGGCCTTTTCCAATTTTTTCATCGTGGATTCGGAGATTTCCTTGTCCACATACACAATGGCGTTGTTCAAATCCCCTCCCTTGATCAAACCATGTTCCAACAACATTTCCAATTCATGAAGGAAACTGAAGGTGCGTGCATCGGCAATTTCTTCCTTAAAATCGGACATTTTCTCCAAGGTAGCGTTTTGGGTGCCCAATACTTTGGTTCCAAAATCGACCATGGTGGTCACTTGGTAATGATCTGCCGGGATTACCGTGATTTCGCTGCCGGTGGTCTCGTCTTTATAAGAAATGACATCCTTTACCACATATTCTTCCCGTTCCTGATCTTGTTCCTCAATGCCGGCTTTTTCCAAAGCTTCCACAAAAAACTTGGAAGATCCATCCATGATGGGTGGCTCGGGAGCATCCAATTCAATGAGCACATTGTCTATTTCCAATCCAACCAATGCAGCCAACACATGCTCGCAGGTATGAATTTTAACCCCGTTCTTTTCAAGGTTTGTTCCTCTTTGGGTGTTCACCACGTAATTGGCATCTGCTTCAATAATGGGTTCCCCTTCCAGATCTATTCTTTTGAACGCGTATCCATCGTTTTCCTTGGCAGGTAAAAAACTCATGGTCACGTTTTCCCCTGTATGCAACCCTACACCTTGTAGTGTCACCTTTTTACTTATGGTGCGTTGTTTATTGCTTATTTTGCTCACCTTCAACCTTTTTTTCTATGTTGGAGATTTGATTTACCAGTTTTGGCAAATTTTTAAAGTGTACGTATGATTTGTTGAAGTCCCCATAACTTAGGGCAGGCGATCCTTGGAGCACTTCGTCATCTTTCACATTTCTTCCGATTCCTGATTGTGCCTGTATCTTAACCCGATCACCTATGGTAATGTGGCCTACAATGCCCACCTGACCGCCAATCAGGCAGTTTTTTCCAATTTTAGTGGATCCGGCGATACCTGTTTGTGCCGCAATGGCGGTATGTTCACCAATTTCCACATTGTGGGCAATCTGTATTTGATTGTCCAATTTTACTCCTTTTCGTAATATGGTGGAACCCAAAGTGGCGCGATCAATGGTGGTTCCGGCACCTACATCCACATTGTCCTCCAAAATAACATTACCGGTTTGGGGCACCTTGCTGTATTCCCCGTTGGAATTGGGTGTAAAACCAAAACCATCGGCACCGATGATGGCACCGCCGTGAATTACACAGTTGTTGCCGATAATGGTTTCGGAGTAGATTTTGGCACCTGCAAATACAACCACATTGTTTACAATCTTCACATTGTCCCCAATAAAAACATTGGGAAAGAGCTTCACATTGTCTCCAATCGATACATTGTTCCCCAAATAGGAAAACGCACCGAGATAAAATCCTTCCCCATAACTTACATTGTCTGAAATATAAGAAGGGCTTTCAATGCCAACCTTGTTATTTTTAACCTGGTTGTAATACTCCAATAACTTGGAAAAGGACTTGTAAGCATCCTCTACCTTGATCAAAGTGGTGGACAATGTCTGTTCTGGTACAAAATCCTTGTTTACAATAGTGATGGATGCCTTGGTGGAGTATATATAAGAGGTATATTTTGGATTGGCGAGAAAGGTCAACGAACCTTTTTCCCCTTCTTCAATCTTGGATAATTTATGGACAGCGATTTGAGGATTTCCCTCAACTTCCCCCTCTAGGATTCCGGCAATTTGGGTAGCTGTAAATTTCATTGGTGCAAAAGTAACAAAATTTGTTAAACAGCTTCCTTCGGGTAGCAGCTGTAGTATTTGGTAACCGTTGTGGACAATGCCTTTAGGCTTAGTTGGTCAGATTCCTTGAGTACATCCGAAATTTTACCACTTTTTTTAAGAATGTAAATGGCCTGCTTCTTTTGGTTGTAGGCCTTGTTCGAAATCTCACCCTGGAACACAAAGTTTAAGGCTTCCTCTTCTGAAAGATCGTACTTTTGGATGATTTCATCCAATTTTTCGTTCATTTTTTGTTGCTCTGGGGGACGTTTTTTGATTTTTACATGGAGTAACCTTCTGTTGAGCAACATGCGGCACATTTTTGAAAGCACAAAATCGGGATGGAACTGCCAATTTTTAAGGGCGCCCAGGATATCCACGTCGTCCAGTTGCGCAAATGTTTCCAAAACTTTTTTGTCCACGGTCAACGCCTGGTTCTGATTCAGAAAAAACAACAAAGGGCCACTTGCCTCAAGCACTTCCCCCTGCTCCAATAGCTTTCTGGCCCGTTGCATAACACGAACCAACAATTATGCGGCTACAAGTCCAGTCTTGTGCAGGTATACTTGCCAATACATGATCCTTCGGGCCATCAGGAATTTTTCCACTGCATAGATGCCTTTTTCTTCCACTACCAAATTGCCATCAACCACATTGAGCATGGAAATCAACCTATCGGAATTGATGTTGCCCTCCGTAACACCCGAATAAAAACTGTCCCTCTTCAGATAATCCAGGCGGTCCATATCCAACTGACTGGACACGAGTTGGTTCAAAAATGGCTTGGGATGGTTCCCCTTAAAAATGGAAATGGCCGTTTCTAATTGTCCATTAAATTCCCGATTGAGCTCCATCATAAACTGCATGGATAGGTTTTCATGGCTCAGATCATTGACCACAAAACCTTCAAGGGCATGGGAAAAAGGACCGTGACCTATATCATGCAAAAGAATGGCACACAACAATCCGTTTTCCTCATCTTCAGAAATGGCCACCTCCTTCATACGTAAAACCTGAATGGCCTTTGTCATCAAATGCATGCTGCCAAGGGCATGGTGAAATCTGGTATGGTGTGCCCCGGGGTATACCATGTAGGACATCCCCATTTGTGAAATACGCCTCAACCTCTGGAAATACGGATGCGAAATGAGACTGAAAATTAGTTCGTTGGGAGTTCCAATAAAACCGTAAATTGGATCGTTAAAAACGTTAAGCTTATTGGTTTTTACCAAGGATTTTTGTTTTAATGCCACAAAGATAACTACTATATGAACAAGATTACAATACTTTGGGTGGATGATGAAATAGACCTGCTAAAACCTCACATTCTTTTTCTGGAAGGTAAGAATTATGAAGTGGTTACGAGCCAAAGTGGGCAGGATGCATTGGAGGAGATACGTGAAAATTTCTTTGATATTGTTTTCTTGGATGAGAATATGCCGGGGATTTCCGGTTTGGAAACCCTGAACGAGATAAAAAAATATGACCCTTCCATTCCCGTGGTGATGATCACCAAAAGTGAAGAGGAGTATATCATGGATGAGGCCATTGGTTCCAAAATAGCAGACTACCTGATCAAGCCTGTCAATCCCAACCAGATTCTCCTCTCTTTAAAAAAGAGTTTGGACAATTCTAGACTGGTTTCCGAAAAAACAACGGCCAACTACCAACAGGAATTTCGGAAAATTGCCATGGACCTTTCTATGGTAAATTCGCACGAGGAATGGTCAGAACTCTATAAAAAATTGATTTACTGGGAATTGCAGCTAGAACAGATTGAAGACTCCGGGATGTTCGAGATTTTGGAATCCCAAAAAGTAGAGGCCAATTCCCAATTTGGCAAGTTTGTGGACAAAAACTACAAGAGCTGGTTCAAGGATGGTGATGGTCCGATTATGTCCCACACCTTGTTCCGAAGTAAAGTTCAACCAGAGTTGGAAGGCAATAAAACCTTATTGGTGGTCATAGATAATTTAAGGTATGATCAATGGCTCGCTTTTGAGGAAACCCTCTCCGTACATTATAAGAAGAAACAAGAGTGTGCCTACTTCAGTATTCTTCCAACAGCTACACAATATGCCAGAAATGCCCTGTTTTCGGGACTTATGCCCTCCGAAATGGAAAAACGGTATCCCAATTGGTGGAAAAATGACACCGATGAAGGAGGTAAAAATTTACATGAGGCGGATTTTCTAGAGGAACAGTTAAAACGATTGGGGCTGAACCTAAAATGGGAATACCATAAAATCAACAATCTGAAGCAGGGCAAACAGTTGGCTCAAAATTTTAGATCGCAAAAGGATAATGATCTTACGGTGGTGGTCTACAATTTTGTGGATATGTTGTCGCATTCCAAAACAGAGATGGAAGTGGTA
>JAGQZL010000114.1 GCA_020434915.1 Allomuricauda sp.
AGCTAGCTCTACTTTGGCCCACCTAGACCCAACTTCTTGGCCAAAACAAGCCAAATTGGCTGCCAATGGAAAATGGGACGAATTGAAAGAATGGCAAGACAGCGTAAAAGGCGGAGTTGAATAAACTTAACCTGATTTAACATTGTCCTAAAACGAAACACCTTATTAGTGTTTTACTTTACATAAATTTTAAAAAGCATAGAAAATGGCTAAGATTACCGCCGCAGAAGTAAATAAATTGAGACAGACCACCGGAGCCGGAATGATGGATTGTAAAAAAGCTTTGGTTGAAGCTGATGGTGATTTTGAAAAAGCAATAGAAATTCTAAGAAAGAAAGGTCAAAAAGTTGCAGCCAACAGGGCCGATAGGGATTCCTCTGAAGGTGCAGCAATTGCAAAGGTCAGTGACGATAGCACCCAAGGTGTTGTCATCTCCTTGAACTGTGAGACCGATTTCGTTGCCAAGAATGAAAGCTTTGTAAAGCTTGCTACCGATTTGGCTGATTTGGCACTTGGTTTTGACAGCAAACAGGCTTTTTTGGCCGCTGCTTTTAACGGAATGACCGTTGCCGATAAATTGACTGAGCAAACTGGTGTAATCGGTGAGAAAATCGAGATCGGAAGCTTTGAAAAATTGAGCGCTCCTTTCGTTGGTTCCTACATCCACGCTGGAAACAAGATTGCCACATTGGTAGGTTTGTCCGCCAATGTTGACGGTGCTGCCGAAGCTGCAAAAGATGTTGCCATGCAAGCTGCCGCCATGAATCCTGTTGCCCTTAACGAAGCAGGTGTGGACCAATCGATCATCGATAAGGAAATCGAGATTGCCAAGGACCAATTGCGTCAAGAAGGAAAGCCAGAGGCCATGTTGGACAACATTGCCAAAGGTAAGTTGAATCGTTTCTTCAAAGACAATACCTTGGTGAACCAGGATTTCATCAAAGACAGTAAGCAAAGTGTTGCCCAATATGTTAAATCCGTGGATTCCAGCTTGGAAGTAACCGGATTCAAAAGAGTAGCCTTGGGTTAATCCCAAAAGCATACCCATAAAAAAAAGCCCCCTTTAAAAAGGGGGCTTTTTTATTTCGGATGGGTTCCTATTTTGACTTAATCATAATATCGCCATTGAAGGTCTTGAACAAGAACTCAGGTCCACCTCCATTGATCTTCCCTTTTACCCATTGCTCCATTTTTACCTTATAGGAACCGGAACCTTGCTTCTTCTGTACTTCGGGCTTGTTGTCCGCCATTTCCATATTGAAATCGGTATATACATCCCCCATATCTGACTTGGCCTTGATATTAGCCTTTATAGAACTGGGGAAAGATACTTCCACATTGCCATTGAAACTGCTAAAAGCCATATCGGACGCGTTGCCAATTTTCTTAAAATCCACCTTTACCGGTCCATTGGTAGTGTTTGCCGTAACGGCTCCTTCCACATTCTTTAAGGTAATGCTTCCATTCACATTACTGATCTCCAAATCCCCGGTCACTCCATCAACTTCAATATCACCATTGTTGACCGTGCTCAGCTTCATGGAGAAATTGTAAGGTACTTTGATAATGAAATCCGTTCTTCGGTTCCACAGCTCATTATGGATGGTCACTACGTTGCTTTCTTCCTCAGCACTGATGTTGAGTCCAGAATTACCCACACGTTTCATCCCATTCTTGGTTGCCTTGGAGGACTTGTCCCCATCATAAACGGAAGCCTTCACAATTACCTCCTTCCCCTCATAACCCGTTACGGTGATGGAACCACTGATCTGGCCTAGTTCCAATTTACCTGCTTGTCCAGGATTGCTCAATGGCACCGTGAACAAATCTATTTCCTTTTCCTGCGCGGAAAGTACCCCAACAAATAAGGCAATTCCCATCATACCTAACATTTTCAATTTTTTCATGACTTATATTTTTTTGATGAATACATTTCCGTTTAAGGTTTCAAAATCAAAATCTACTTGTCCACTCCCAATCTGAACAACTGGGCGGGTCTCGAATTTAAATTTGGGCTTACCCTTACTGCCTTCATTTTTATTGGTTTTCACATATTGTTTGCTGATGTCAAAATCCGTAAACATTTCCCCGTTCATACTTTTAAAAGAGATGTTGGCCGATAGCGATTCCTGATATGAGATGTTGATATCCCCATTCAGGGCATAGTATCGCGATGCCACCCTAGGATTCTGCGCATACGAAATATTTACATCTCCATTTATGCAATTTACCTTGGTCTTGCCTGTGATATTGGACAGTTCAATTCCTCCATTCACATTGCTCGCCTCCACATAATCCCCTTTGGTATTTTTGACCAAAAGTTCCCCATCATTTACCGTGCTCACCTCAATTTTTATAGTATTGGGAACCTTCAATGTAAAATCCATGGTATGGTCATAGGGAATATCTTCGTTGTTATTGCACCAGCTATACCGCATTTTCTCCCTATCAAATTGCATGTAAGGGGCATCTGGATGAAGAATCACCAGATTTGATTCTTGGACCACTTCCAATCGAAGCTCACTTTTTCCCAACTCAAGGTCTTCACTATTCTTGGCGGTGATGGTTTTCTCCACCTCAATAATGACTTCATTACCACTGTATCCTTCCACCTTGATGGAACCAAATACATTTTTCACCACTAAACGGTTCCCAGGGTCATTGCCTAGGGCCACTTGCTTTTTGATAACTTCCTTGAACTCCTTTTTTTGTGCCTTTGCACTGAACACTCCTACCCCCAAGGAAAGGAACGTCATAAGAAATAACTGTTTCATCTTTTTTAAAATTTAGACTGTTCGTGATTTGATGTTGCCCAAAGGGCAGATTGATAAATAAACTATATAATGGACTGTATACTCTTTTCTATTCGCTTCTTGACCGTGGTATCCAATTGCTTTTCCTGTAGCAGTTGTTTAAAAGGTTCTATGGAAGCCTTTTCTTGGAGTGCCACCATTAAATTGGCGAGTGTAATCTGTAAAAGTGGTGATTCCTGATTGGGGATGGATTGTACCAATCCTTGTCTGACCGTGGGATTGTCCACATAATTGGTCAAGGATTCTATGGCCGCCAACCGAACATTGACATTGGAATCACTGTTCAAGGTCTGTAACAAGGCCTTGATAACGATCTCATCTGCATTTTCAAACTTGTTGGCCTCACTTACCCCCTGCAACCGCTGGTTGGCCGATGGCTGCTCCAGCAATGTGAGCACCAATTTTTGTCTTACCTCCTCGGTTTCATGATTGGCAACCAGCACCTCGGTAGGTCCAGACGCTGTTGTTGGCGCCAACACATATCCTATCCCTAATCCCAAAGCCAGCAGGAAAATCCCGTACGCCAGTTGTGGCTTAAAAATAATGGGGAACCAACTAAGCAAACCACTCTTTGAACTCTTACTCCTTTGCTTGTCCATTTCATTGGAAAGCATTTCAAAAAAGGCTTCATCCATTTTTTCAGAAGGTTTTGGGGAGTCTATTTCCTCCATCATTCCCCAAGCATCCTGTAGGTCATTGAATTTTTCCTGATACCGTGGATTTTCATCAAGAAACTTCTCAAACCTCCTTGCTTCATCTTCGGTCATGGAACCGGAGATAAAATCTACTGCCTGTATTTCAAACTTATCTTCCTTCATGTCGTTTCCAATTGTAAAAAAATTGTTTTCAAATCTTTGAGCGCCCTATGCACTCGTACTTTGGCCGCTCCTTCTGTACACCCCAATATTTTGGCGATCTCATGGAACTTCAACTCACGATACTTGCTCAAGAGCAACACCTCCCTTTTATCATCCGCCAGAAGGCCCAAGGCTCGATTTAGCAAAGCCTTGTTTCCTTCATGGTCCATTTGATCGTTCAGACCATCTTCGAAACCTGAATTGGCATCTTCCGGGGATATTTCCCTTGAAATGCTCTCTTTGGCCACTTTCTTGTGATGGTCATAATTCACATTTCTGGCCATACTGAACATCCACGCCGTAAAAGAACCTTCACCTGTATAGGACTTTCGATACTTCAGGATACGGACAAATACATTCTGCACAAGATCTTCACTTACCGAAGGATTGTTTCCCATATGGTAAAAGAATCCAAAGAGCCTCCTTTTGTGCCGTTCATAAAGTAGGCCCAACTTATCCAAGTCACCTTCTTTTACCTTGATCATTAAAACATTGTCGGTCAGGTTGTGCAATTTGTTAGTTTTTAGGCCTGTTGTAGGATATACTGCTGTTTTGGGAAATAGTTACAGAAGCTATGAATTTTTTATCCATTTTAAACTAGGTGCTTCCCATAATTGGATGATTTCCCATAAATTTTTTTGATTATTTTTGTCCCGACTTCAAGAAACCTTCAATGCGTTACAACAGAATTCTATTAAAACTTAGTGGGGAAGCCTTGATGGGCAAACAGCAATATGGTATTGATGCCGATCGTTTGGCCGAATATGCCGAAGAAATCAAGGCAGTGGTAGACCAAGGTGTGGAAGTAGCCATTGTTATTGGCGGCGGCAACATCTTTAGGGGACTTGCCGGTGCCAGCCAAGGAATGGATCGTGTACAGGGCGATCACATGGGTATGTTGGCCACCGTGATCAATGGCTTGGCGCTGCAAAGTGCCCTGGAACTAAAAGGTGTTCAGACCAGGTTGCAATCCGCCATAAAAATCAATGAAGTGGCAGAGCCCTTTATCCGACGAAGAGCCATCAGGCACTTGGAAAAAGGAAGGGTGGTCATCTTTGGTGGCGGTACGGGAAATCCTTATTTCACCACGGATTCCGCAGCCGTATTGAGAGCTATTGAAATCAACGCCGATGTTATCTTGAAAGGCACCAGAGTGGACGGTATTTATACTTCGGACCCGGAAAAAGACAAAAATGCCACCAAATTTGATTCCCTGTCGTTTCAAGAGGTATTATCCAAGGGCTTGAAGGTAATGGATACCACGGCATTCACCCTCAGTCAGGAAAACGAACTTCCCATTGTGGTTTTCGACATGAACACCCAAGGGAATCTGATGAAAATAGTTTCAGGAGAAAATATAGGAACAGTGGTCAATGTCTAATTTGACACACTTTTGAAACAGTTATAAAATTAAGAGCATGGACGAAGAAGTAAAATTTGTACTTGATAGCGCTAAAGAGAGTATGGACGGGAGTATTTCCCATTTGGAAAAAGCCTTTATAAAAATCCGTGCAGGAAAGGCCAGTCCCGTAATGCTATCCTCCGTTATGGTGGAGTACTATGGCTCGCAAACACCATTGTCCCAAGTATCCAACATCAATACCCCGGATGCCCGCACTATTTCGGTTCAGCCTTGGGAAAAAAATATGCTTGGGGAAATTGAAACCGCCATCATGAACGCCAATTTGGGTTTTAACCCCATGAACAACGGCGAAACGATCATCATCAACGTACCTCCATTGACCGAGGAACGAAGGATACAATTGACAAAACAGGCAAAGGCCGAGGCGGAAGATGCCAAAGTGAGCATCCGAAGTGCAAGACAAGAGGCCAACAAAGAGCTTAAAGCCCTTGAAATTTCTGAGGACCTATTGAATAACGCCGAGGTGGATGTCCAGGAACTTACCGATAAATACAGCAAAAAAGTAGATGCCATTCTTGCCGTAAAAGAGGCAGAGATCATGAAGGTCTAAAACTTAACCAATGATAAGTGGTCTTCCTAGGAATGCACCTAATCATTTTTTACCTTTGCGCCCAACAAAACCCACATGGTAGCAAAGCTCGCTAAAGGATTTTGGCCTAAGGTCGCACGAATAATTCTACGTAATAGGATTCTCATTCTTTTGGGAATTATCGGATTCACTGTTTTTATGGCTTTACAGTGGAAGAACATCCGTTTTTCCAATACGGAATCCAACATTCTACCAGACGACCACCCAGCAACCATCCAATACAATGCCTTCACCAAAATTTTTGGTGAAGAAGGCAACGCCATTGTGTTGGCAGTGAGGGATTCTGCCCTTTTTACACCAGAAAATTTCAACAGGTGGAACAGACTTGCCAAGCAATTGGAAGCTTTCCCCGAGATAGATTTTGTGGTGGCTTTGGAAAACCTTAAGGTTTTGGAAAAGGATAGCCAGACCCAAGGATTTGTCATGGAACCTTTCTTAAAAAGTCCCCCAAAGACCAAACAGGAAATCGATTCCCTGAAAAACCATCTTTTTAACGAGCTACCGTTTTACGACAATCTGGTATACAATCCCAAAAGTGGCACCATCCAGACCATTGCTTATTTGGACAAGGATATTTTGAACACCGCGGTACGGAACGAGTTCATCTTGAACGACCTGGCAGATTTGGTCAAAACCTTTGAAGAGGACACCCAACTGGATGTCCGGATTTCCGGAATGCCCTACATCCGCACATGGAACACCAAATCCATTACCGATGAGATTGGGGTTTTCATTGTTGCCGCCCTATTGGTCACGTCCTTGATCTTCTTCTTCTTCTTCAGAAGTTTCAGGGCCACGTTCATCTCCATGTTTGTCGTAATCATTGGGGTCATGTGGGCCTTTGGCATTTTGGGACTGCTTCAATACGAGATAACCATCCTAACAGCACTTATACCACCACTGATCATTGTCATCGGGATTCCCAATTGTATTTTCTTGATCAACAAGTACCAGCAGGAAGTGAACAAGCATGGCAATCAGGCCAAATCTTTGCAACGTGTTATTTCCAAAATTGGGAATGCCACATTGATGACCAACATTACCACTGCCTCCGGATTTGCCACCTTCATCATTTTGGACAGTGACCTCCTAAAAGAGTTTGGTATTGTAGCTTCCATCAACATTATCGGCATCTTTATTCTTTCACTGTTGATCATCCCGATCATTTACAGTTTTATGCCGCTTCCAAAAACCAAACACCTGAAACATTTGAACAAAAGGTGGATGGATTTCTTCGTCAATTGGATGGAGCGTATGGTACGGGACCACAGAATTGCCGTGTACTTGACAACGGTAGGGGTATTGGTACTCAGCATTGTTGGCATCTATCAGATCAAGATAACGGGAAGTAGGATTGAAGACCTCCCCAAGAATACCCATTTTTATAAGGACATCCAATTTTTCGAGGAAGAATTTGATGGCATTATGCCGATGGAAATTGTAGTGGATACCGAACGAAAAAATGGGGTGTTGAAACCGGCCACCTTAAAACGAATGGACCAACTGGGCACCATTATTGACGAAATCCCGGAACTTTCCAGACCAATTTCCGTAGTGGACCTTATCAAATATTCCAAACAGGCCTTTTACAATGGTATTCCAAAATATTACCAACTGCCCACAAGTCAAGAGAACACATTTATAATGGATGCCGCTCGAAAATCCTCCTCAGATGGCAATCTTTTGGAAAGTTTTGTAGACAGTACGGGGCAAACTGCTCGCTTGACCACCTTCATGCAGGACGTGAAAATTGACCGTATGGAGGAAATCGAGAAGGATGTGCAACAGGCCATTGACAAATTTTTCCCCTCGGAACGATACAATGTATACATGACCGGAAAGGCCCTTCTATTCTTAAAAGGGACCCGCTATTTGGTAAAAAACCTATTGATGTCCCTTGCGCTGGCCATAGGACTTATATCCCTTTTCATGGCATACCTGTTCCGCTCCTTTAGAATGGTTATCATATCCCTTGTTCCCAACCTTTTACCACTAATTGTCACTGCGGGAGTCATGGGATATCTGGGAATTCCCATAAAACCATCCACCATTTTGGTGTTCAGCATCGCTTTTGGGATTTCCGTGGACGACACCATCCACTTTTTGGCCAAATACCGGCAAGAGTTGGCCACGCACCGTTGGCATATCAAAAGATCCGTGTATGCAGCCCTACGGGAAACCGGGGTAAGTATGTTCTACACCTCCATTGTATTGTTCTTTGGGTTCTCGGTATTCATTATTTCGAGTTTTGGGGGCACCAAGGCATTGGGAGGTTTGGTATCGGCAACATTGTTGTTTGCCATGCTGTCCAATCTTATTTTGTTGCCCTCCTTACTCCTTTCCTTGGAGAGAAGCATTGCCAATAAACAGGTACTCAAAAAACCGCAGATAGATATTTTGCCGAAGGAAGAGGACAACATCAAAGAGAAATAGTCCTTTGCATCGCTATAAATAGGCACTTCCATTGCTCTCGTTTTTCATCAAAAACCTATCTTTACGGCCTAAATTACGATAGCTGAACAATGAAGTCTTATTCCATAAAAGAATTGCTGGAAAAGCAACCCGTAGGAGATTCCGTTGAAGTAAATGGATGGGTAAAAACATTTAGGAGCAACCGATTTATTGCTCTGAACGATGGTTCCACCATCCACAATCTACAATGTGTGGTGGATTTTGAAAATTTGGACGAAGCATTGCTCAAACAAATCAGCACTGGTGCTGCACTCAAGGTTTCTGGGGAATTGGTGGAAAGCCAAGGAAAGGGACAGAGTGTGGAAATTCAGGCTACCGATGTATTTGTACATGGCACTGCCGATCCCGAGACCTATCCCATCCAACCCAAAAAACACTCGTTGGAATTCTTGAGGGAGAAGGCACATTTGCGGGTCAGGACCAATACCTTCGCTGCCGTAATGCGGGTTCGTTCCGCTTTGGCATTTGCCATACACAGCTATTTTCAGCAAAATGGCTTCTACTATATGCACGCCCCCATCATTACCGGTTCGGATGCCGAAGGTGCGGGTGAAATGTTCCGGGTTAGTACTTTGGATCCAAAAAATCCGCCAGTGGATGAAAATGGGGAAGTGGACTATTCCGAGGATTTCTTTGGAAAAGAAACCAATTTGACCGTTTCCGGACAGTTGGAAGCCGAAACCTATG
>JAGQZL010000115.1 GCA_020434915.1 Allomuricauda sp.
TTGGTGCAACTTGTCCACCGTTTGGTCCGATATGTCAACTGCTGGGTTCGGCGAAAGTACATGGGCGCCTACAAACCCTCCAATAACTGAACCCAATACTACCAAAAGGTTCCATCGTCTGGATTTGACATCAATTTTGAAATAATCGGTGAATTTGCCCGCACCACCCATGGAGCAGAAGGTCTCCAGGTTTGAGGACATACCGAATTTTTTTCCCATTAGGATCAGAACTGCCATTAATATGGCAATGAGGGGCCCGGATACAAACCAGGGCCAAGGTTGATAAAGCATTTTCCCATTGTTTGAATACAAAATAGGGAAAATGCTTTACATATAAAACCTAAAACTTTTAGCAGCAGTCCTTGTTGGAATCGGAAACCCCGAACTTTTTCAGGATATCCTCCAACAAACACCATTTGGTCAATGAAGATTGTAACAAATTGGCTCCTACAAAAGCAGTAAACCACAACCAATTGATGTTCACATATACGGCCAAGGCTAAACTTATCAAGATAAAGGTGCCTGCCACACCCCTTACTATTCTATTTCTCATATTATTCCTTTAAACGGTTCTTTGTACAGGAAGTTCAACGGCCCTGATCGGGTTGGTGGTTTCACTCTCCTTATTAAATTCTTCCAACAATTTGAATACTTCGGTCACCTTTTCCTCTTCACAGAAAGAAAAAAACAGATTGGATGCCGCCCCTCCCTTTTCACTTGGAAACCAGCTACTGGTGTACAACAAGGGTGAGGCACTTTTATAGCCATCAATATCGGAACCACTGAAGCTTTCAATACCAGCTTTTTTAAAGACCTTGAGGACTTCCTTTTTATATTCCTCCACGGTGGTCACAATGATCATTTTCATCTTAGTTGTAGTTTTTACGTTCTATCATATAATAAACCAATGGCACCACCAAAAGGGTCAATATGGTTGACACTATGGTTCCTCCCATGAGTGAAATTGCCAATCCTTGGAAAATAGGGTCGAACAAGATCACAAAAGCTCCGATTACAACAGTTCCAGCTGTTAACAAAATAGGTGTGGTACGAACAGCACCGGCCTCAATTACGGCTTGCTTCAATGGAATTCCCTCATTCAACCTAAGGTTGATGAAGTCTATCAGCAATACCGAGTTCCGCACCATGATTCCCGCCAAGGCAATCATACCGATAAAGGAAGTTGCGGTGAAGAACGCACCCAAGAACCAGTGACCCAGTACAATTCCAATCATGGACAAGGGTATGGCCACCATCATCACCATGGGCGCCTTGAAGTTTTGGAACCACCCTACGATCAACATGTAGATGATTACAATGACTCCCAAAAAGGCAATTCCCAGATCACGGAAAACCTCAAGGGTAATCTGCCATTCGCCATCCCATTTTACGGTGTAGTCATCTTCAAATTGGGGCTGCTCCATATAGAGTTCGTTCATAGAGTAACCTTTGGGCAATTCCAATTGGTTCAACTTGTCCGTCATACCCAAAATGGCATATACCGGACTTTCCAATTCCCCTGCCATATCGGACATTACATACACCACGCGTTTTTGGTTTTTTCTGTAGATGCTTTTGGCCTTGGTTCCCTCATTGATGGACACCAAATCACCCACAGCAATCATATTGCCTTGTTGGGATGCTACTTTTAACTGTTTGATCTCATCCAAAGTGGATTTATCCTTTTCACTAATAGACAACACAATCCCGATTTGGTCAAAGGCATCCTCATTGTATACATGTGAAACAGGCATTTCCCGGAAGGCCATTCCCATTACCTGTACAATTTGCTGTGGTGTAACGCCATAAAGCATGGCTTTTTCCTTATCCACCTCAAAATTGTATTCCACTTGGTCATCTTCAACCATCCAATCCACATCCACTACATCGGAAGTATTGTTCAGAATACCCTTTACTTTATCGGCAACGGCTATCTGCTCTTTGTAATCTGGTCCGTAAACCTCAGCCACAATGGTAGACAATACCGGTGGGCCTGGTGGCACTTCCACAATCTTAATGTTGGCATTATATTTTTTGCCCAGTTCCTGGATTTTAGGACGCAATAACTTGGCAATATCATGACTCTGTTCACTACGGTCATGTTTGTCAGTAAGGTTTACCTGAATGTCGGCCATATTGCTACCCCCACGTAAATCGTAGTGCCTCACCAATCCATTAAAGGTGATGGGGGCCGAAGTACCCACATAGCTCTGGTAATTCATGACCTCTGGTCGGGTTGATAAATAGGCGCCTACCTCTTTGGCGACCGCAGCAGTACGTTCCAAGGTGGTCCCTTCCGGCATGTCAATTACCACTTGGAATTCGTTCTTATTGTCGAAAGGAAGCATTTTTACGGCCACCGATTTGGTGAAGAACATAGCTACGGAACCGAACAACAATACCACAGTGATTCCTATAAACAGCCATCTCTTTTTGCGGCTTTCAATCAACGGTTTTTCAAAACGCTCGTAGGCTCTGTAGATGAATGTATCCTGAATTTCCACAGCTTCCTTCTCCTCTTCTTTTTTCTTATCCTTTTCCCTTAGGAAAATATAACCCAAATACGGGGTAATGGTCAATGCCACGAACAAGGACAACAACATGGCGATGGAGGCACCGATGGGCATTGGAGACATATAAGGTCCCATTAAACCGGATACAAACGCCATGGGTAACACGGATGCAATGACCGTGAAAGTGGCCAAAATGGTAGGGTTACCTACCTCATTGATCGCATACAGCGCCGCATCTTTGAACGGCAACCGTTTCATCTTAAAATGCCGGTGCATGTTCTCCGCAATGATGATGGAGTCATCCACTACGATACCCGTTACGAATACCAAGGCAAACAAGGTGATTCGGTTCAGGGTATAGTCCAGCATGTAGTAGCTCAGCAAAGTCAATGCAAAAGTAATCGGTACGGAAAGGAACACCACTAGGCCTCCTCTCCAGCCCATGGCCAACATCACCACAAAGGTTACCGCAATAATGGCACCAATCAGGTGCATCAACAGTTCGGATACCTTTTGCGAAGCAGTTTCACCATAGTTACGGGTCACTTCCACATGAACGTCATCTGGAATCAGGTTCTTTTTCAAATGTTCCACTTTCTCCAATACCACATCGGAAATCTTCATGGCATCTGCCCCTTTTCTCTTGGCAATGGATAGTGTTACAGCCGGGTATTCCGATTTGTATTCCAATGATTTCTCATTGGCAGCACCAAATCCAAGGGAAACGTAGTTCTTGGGCAATTCAGGGCCATCCAGAACAGTGGCTACTTGTTTCAAATAGATAGGCTGACCTTGTTTGGTCCCCACAATCAGGTTTTCCAAGTCTTCCTTGGTTTCCAAAAACTTTCCTGTGGCGATGTGAAACTCGGTATCATTGGACAAAAAGTTCCCGGCATCCATCTGTTGGTTGTTGGCCTTGATCATTTGGGCCACGGCTAGCAAATCAACACCGGACTCTGCCATTTTATCCTTGTCCACCACAATGCGAAGCTGACGGCTACGGCCCCCAATCTTTTTGGTGATGGAAACCCCATTCACTTTTTCAATCTCGTTGATGAGTTCCCCAGAGATTTCCCTCAGTTCAAAATCGTTGTACTCATCACTCCAAAGGGTCAATGCCAACATCGGCACATCGTCTATGGCACGTGTCTTTACCAAAGGCATGGTAACCCCTTCGGGCATTTGGTCCATGTGCTTGTTGATCTCATCATACAAGCGCACCAAGGAACGTTCAATATCCTCACCCACATAAAACTGTACAATGGCCATTCCTTGCTCCTGCATAGAGGTGGTGTACACATACTCCACTCCTTTTATGTTGGATATGATCTTTTCCAGCGGTTTGGTAATCCTGGATTCCACCTCGGTTGGGCTGGCTCCGGGATATCCCACAAATATGTCCGCCATGGGCACATCAATCTGTGGCTCCTCTTCCCTTGGAATCAGGAAGGAACTGTAAACTCCAATGACCATGAACACGATCATTAAGAGTACTGTTAATTTGGAGCTGATGAACCCTCTCGCTATTTTTCCTGCAAGTCCGTCTTTCATTATTCCTCTTTTAAGGTTATTGAATGGTTACTTTAGCTCCATTGTACAGCTTGCCCTCGGCAGAAACAATGTAGGTTTCTCCTTTGGAAAGACCGGACAATACTTCCACCTCATCGCCATAGGTCTCACCCAATCGCAACCAGCGCAATAAGGCCACATTGTCTTGACCCAAGGTGTAGATTCCGCTCAATTGACCTTTTTGGACCAAGGCCTTGGACGGAACCGTAACCAATGTTTTTCCATTGTCCGCATTTTCCGTCTCCAGCCTCACGGTTGCATACATACCTGACAATATCTTGGCATCCGTTTTATCCAATTCTACTTTCATCAAATATTGACCTCCTGTGTTTTGGGCAGAAGCACTCAATTCGGTTACTTTTCCGGTGACAGTTGTGTCCAACGCCTTCACCAATATTTGGGCCTTGGTTCCAACAGTAATTCCGGAGATATTGTTCTCAGCTACTTTTGCCACTACTTCAAAACCTCCTGGAGATTCCACTGATACCAAAGGCACTCCTGGATTGGCCATATCACCTTCGTCAATGTAGGTATTGGTCACCACTCCACTAAATGGGGCACGAATATTGGCATAGGCAAATTGGGAGTTGACCTCGTTCTTCATTTGGTTGGCCGCCTCCAAACGGGCCTTCGCCATTTCATATCTTGCGGTCATATCATCCAGTTCCTTTTGGGAGGCACTATTTTCGTTGAAGAGATTCTGGAATCTTTCGTAGTCTTTCTTTGCATTGTTAAAGGCCACCGTTGCTTCGGCTATGGAAGCTTCCACTTGTGCTTTTTTGGCACGAAGGTCCACGTTGTTGATGGAGATCAACAGATCCCCTTTGTTCACTTTTTGGCCAATTTTAACCGGTAACGACTCCACGTAGCCCATCATTCGGGTACTGAGTGTGGCGTTGTTCAAAGCGGTTATCTGTCCACTTCCGGCCAAAATGGTATTGCTATCCCCTGTTTCCACTTCTGCAACGGTCACGGGAACAGCAGGCCCATTGTCCTGTTTCTGCTCCTTATCACTTCCGCAGCTTGCCAAGGTGATTCCCAAGGTCAGGGCGATCAAAGCATTTTTATATATCGTAGTGTTTTTCATGTTGCAATTATTCTTTGGTTAAAAATGTTAATAGTGATTGTGCTTGATTGTATTCAAAAATGGTTTGGTAGTACGCCAATTGTTTTTCGGCGTACATGGCCTCGGCCATCAGCAGATCGGTCGTTTTTTCCAAACCTTCCCTAAATCGATTGGTACGTATCCTCAATGATTCTTCGGATTGCTCCATAGCCAATTTTGAGGTTTGGAGCCTGTTCTGCGCATCTTCGACCATCCGTCTGGTGCGTTGAAGCTCCATAGTACTCTTGGCGACATACTGTTCATATTCTTGTTTCGCTTTTTCATAGTTGGTTTTGCTCTTTCCTGCCTTTGCAAATCGTTGTGCTCCTTTAAAAACATCCCAGCTTAAGCTTGCCCCAATGATATATCCCTTGGCATCTGCCTGAAAAATTTGGTCATCGTACATTTCGTAGCTGGCAAAAGCATTCAACCGTGGCAAAAAGGTCATGTTCTCTGCTCTCATATTGGCCTTGTAGGCTTCGGAAACCAAATCCATGGCCCTTACATCTGCCCTGTTTTCCAAGGATGCATCAGCAGTTCCTCCAAAATCATTTGGCGATAATTCTTCAGTAGGTTCGTACACCACATTACCCTGTTCGTTCATCAAGAAAGCAAGGTAATCGGATGCATTCTTCACATTGCTTTTGGCAGAATTCAATTGATTCTCGACCTCAGTGACCCTTACTTTTACCTCTAACAAGTCCGCTTTTTGAAGCAATCCCTGATCATAACTGTTCTGGGCCATGTTCAGGTTGGCACTGGCCGCCTCAAAGGCCTTTTCCAGTACCTGGACTGCCCTGTGGGCCAATTGAAGTTGGCCAAAGGCCTTCTGCGCTTCAAAATCCAAATAATCCCTGGTCCGCATGGCTTGAAGGTCTTTGGCCTCCATGGTTGTTTTGGCCGCCTTGCGTTGGTAGAACCCATCCATATTGATCAAAGGCTGCTCCACAGAAATCTTGGTGGCAAAGTTTTCAATTTGATCGGGGTCGTTCAGCAAGGCAGGGTTAAAATCTGCCTGGGTCAAGATTTCTTGGTTCAACTTGGAACCAAAAGCCATCAATGGATTGGTAGTGCTGATTCCTGTGTGGGAAACTGATATCTGGGGCAGGAAGATGGAACTGGAAAATCGGTAATCATATTTCGCCATTTTTGCCTCTTGCTCGGATACCTTTATACTTGCATTGGACTCTTGGACCCTAGCCAAGACGTCCTCCAAGGAAATCTTTACTTGGTCCTGTGCCAGCAAAGTTCCTTGGGTGCAAATAAGTGTGATTGCTATAAGTATTCGCTTCATATACTATTTTAATTTGAGCCAAAATTAGAATCGTTCCAAGTTCCACACAGTAACCTGTGTTACTAAGAAAATTGGGCAAGAAAAAACCCCAATACGAAGAAGTCCCCACAAAGGAAATCCGTATTGAGGTGTTGTACAATGATGAAAATCAGTGTTTAAGCTTTTCGGGTGCCACCGTGGCCGCCGGCAACTATCACCAAGACTTTTAAGCTCAAATAAATGAACTTAAAGAACTGGACGATAGGGTTCATCATCATAAATCGTTTGTATTTTGATATGCGCTGTGTCATGATTTTTTATTCAGGAATTAACCACCAAAAGGGTTTCATTTTTGCTTTGTAGATGAAGGCATAATGCAATGCCAATTTGAGCCAGTGGCCGGCCAAACCGATGGAACCAAAGGTTTTGCCCAGTTTCCGACCATGGGTGTCCGGATATTTTTTGAAATCGGGCACAATGGGATAGGTGGTAATACTGATGCCACTACCCTTGGTCATTCCGAATCCTGCCGAAGCGATACAGGCGGCCCCCATGTTGCCCATGGAACCTTTGTGATGTAGTTCATGGTTCGGGTTCTTGATCATCTCAATAATGTTATCGGCCACCAATTTTGCAGTGATTCCCGAAGGCATCCCCGTACGTGGTGGAGCTGGGGTAATGTCCGTACCGTTTTTGCTCTTTCTGGGTTTTGAAATACCATGGGGAGGCGCAAAGGCTATCCCCGGCGCAAAAATATTGGCGTAGGATGGATTCTGGTAGGTTTCTGGCCAATCCTGAACCGTCCATTCCTCATAGGGTTTGGGCGTGTAATCGGCATCCACGATCATGAATCCTTTAAAAAGCCGTTCCGTGATGTCTTCCCCGTTTTTGCCAAAGGCTTTAAATCCATGACCGGAGAAGGAAGGGATCAACATGGCAAAATCATAGGTTTCTTGTTTGTATTCTCCATCCAAGGTTTCATAGTGGGCCACACCATCTTCTACTTTGTTGACACCGGCACCCAAAATCCAGTTGATTCCACGATCCTCAAAGATCATTTCCACCATTTCACTAGATTTCAAGATATTGCTACCATAGCTCAACAGCATCCCATCCATTCCAAAATCGCCCAATTGGTATTCATTTGAAATCCACGTGATTTCGGCCATATCCCTTACTTTATGCCTCCTAAGCTCCTGTTCCACATTCAAAATGTATTCAAAGGCAGCACCCTGGCAAGTGGCCTTGGCGTGACCGGTTCCAATTAAAATCTTGGTCTTTTTACCCTGTTTCATTTGTTGGATGGCTTCCTCCAATGCCACCCAGGCTTCTTGGGCGTGGGTATAGGTACATACGGAATGGGCCTTGTTATTACCTGGTGAAAGCCCCTCAGTAGCCCCAAAATTGAGTTTTGGCCCCGTTGCGTTGATCAAATAATCATAGGTGACCTTCTCTTTCTTTCCCTTCTCGTCGCCAGCCACATATTCGGCCAAAACGTATGGTTTTTGCTCGTCTGTATCCCCTTCCGGATAAAAACTGATGGCTTTGGCCTGTTTGTAATCGATATTTTTTTTGGCATAGAGTGGTGCCAATGGAAATATGAGGTCTTTGGGTTTCATCCTGCCAATCCCGACCCAAATATTGGACGGAATCCATTGGTAGTTACTGTTGGGTGAAACCACCACCACTTCATGCTCTTTGGAGAGCTTTCTTCTGAGATGCGATGCGGCTACGTGACCCGCTATTCCGGCTCCCAGAACAACAATTTTTGTCATTGATTATAGTTTAGTTAAAAATTATGGGCCCATCAACTCATGGGCAAGTTCATATCCTTATGTATTTCAGTTGCATTGCTCGTGGGAACCGTCTAAAATGGACTGGTATTCTTCCACGGTCAAAAACTGGGGTTCATAAGATGACCCAATATTTTCGAGGCTTTGGGTGAAACTCCTCAGATGGTTTCTAGAACCACATTGTAAGCTGAGAAACACATCGGCAATGTCACTATTGGAGGTTGCTTGGATGTTTTCCTCCAAGTCCACAATATCCAAATCCTCTATAGTGGCACCAATGGTAAGAGCAGTGGTTTTGTCCACTACCCCATCCACAACAAACTTGTTGTACAAAGCTTGAAGGTCCTCATTGTTGAATTTTCCATTTTCCAATATTTCATACCCAATGCCATAGGCTTTTAGCAAGGCTTCCACTGCGCTCATATGGGATTGCTCACTTTGCATGATGTTTTCAAACTGTACCAGTTCCCATTGTTCATTCAAAAACTTATAGGTGTCCCTAGCCAGTTTTTCCTCCTCCAACATAAACAGCAGTGCATTTTGGTCCTCCTCACT
>JAGQZL010000116.1 GCA_020434915.1 Allomuricauda sp.
GTATATACCTTGATGAAGTAGATGCCTCTATGATAGGTTTCCATGTTGATGTTGACGGATTCGCTTCCTGCTGGCACATCCATCTGAACAACAGGTCTTCCAACCATGTTATACACAACAACCTTGGTGTTTTCAGTCAAGGCGCAGCCAAAGGAAACATTCACGGAACCTACAAATGGATTGGGATAGGCATTGGCCCTGATTTTACATCCATTTGCCGGTGAGTCCTCACAGCTACCCAAGGTATCACCATGGGCCAAATGATACTTGACCGCATGCTGGGAAACACAGATTTGACGACCGTTGTGGCACATGGTCACTTTTGGATTCCAAGGATTTGAGCCACAACTCACATCCACAACTTCCACTGTTATGGTCTCGGTCATGGAACAACCATTTTCATCGGTGATGGTCACTTCGTATGCAGTAGTCTCTTCGGGACAAACGGTTATGGCATTTCCGGTTTCTCCAGTACTCCATACCACTTCAAAGGAACCAGTGCCCCCTGCAATGGAAAGCACTTCCAAAGTGGTGCAGCTTTCTGGTTCATAACCAATATATACCGTAGTATCTTCAGAAGTGGTAACGGTAAGCATGTCCGGTTCGGAAATGGTCACCTCCATTTCAAATTGCTGTAAAAGGGCATCATTCACTAGCACGGTGTAAGTGCCACCCATCAGCCCAGTTGCGGTCTGACTTGTTTGACCATCACTCCACATATAGGTGTAAGGTGCCACACCACCACTTACATTGACCGTTGCGGTTCCGTCTGCTTCACCAAAACAGCTTACATCCGTGGAAACAATGGATTCAAAAGTGAAAGGTTTCAACATCAACCGAACTGAAACAGGTAGGTGATCCGATGTAGTGCTCGCATAGTCGGAATCATAGAATTCATAATGCGATTGGGCAGAGAACTCAATATATCTTGGAACCACTTCGTCCGTGCCGGAGATGTGATCGATCATATCCTGTTCAAACACATAGGAACGGAAACCATTTTCACTGAGTGTAGCTGTCAAAACACCATAGTTTGTGGCATCGTTCACATAGTTTTCGTAGGAACTTGCGGTAGTAGTGGTGATATCGGCAACAGTCACATCCACATCATCATTGTAATCACCTAAAAGGATAACGTTACGGTCAGCGTAATACACATCCAAACTGTCTTTCAACATTTCCACATCATACTTTCGCATATCGTAGCGCAATTGGGCATCACTGCTTCCGTTGGCACGGGCGTGCAAGGCCACAAAATCATAGGTTTCGGTTTCCCCGTTGATGGTAATGTCAGCCGTCATCAAGAAGGGCAACCTTCCACTGGCATAGAAGCGGTCCGGGTCACTTGGGTAATCCGTCAATGCGGAGGTGTCGCCCCCATTGTAATAAGGATGAATGGATTCCAACAACACTTTGGTGTCCGTGACAGTCACGGTTTCTGTGTTGTAGATAAAGCCAACTTTTTGATGTACTCCAGGGTCATCTGGATAGGAAACTGCTGGGGAAAGCACATAATCATAGCCGGGAAGCTCGCTCACCAATTCGGCAAATAGGGCGTCATCGGCTATTTCCTCAACGGCCAGAACATCCGGCTGCAATTCGGCGATTACTTCTTTTACACTTTCTTTTTGAATGGTATCCGAGTTTGGATCTCCTGCTGCTGGGGAATTGCCTTCATCGCCAAACCATTCGATGTTCCATGTGGTTACTTCCAAGGTACTGGCCTTGTCCACTTCCACGGGTAGGGTCGGAGGCACATAATCATCGGCACAGGCCAAATCGGTCCTGATTCTAGGCAATAATTGATACAATTCAAAATATTTTCCTACCACACCTATGACTTCATCACAGGTTTCAGGTTGGGCCAGCCCTACCAGACTTTCCACATCGCCATCAATCCGTACTTCGCCTGTACCGCTTGCATCCGTTACCGCATAGTTGGAATTGCCGAACAACAGATCTCCGGGTTTTGGGAAGGTCACGTCCACTATCCGAACCAATTCGGCCGGGTGTTGGTCCATTTCAGCAAGGGTAATTTCCAAAGGCACAATGGGTTCATTGGGAGTTCCGTTGGAAGTAACCTCCGTTACGGGGCTGATTTGTATCTGTTCGTTGTAGGAACTTCGTACCCCTGTAATGGTAATGGAATCCCCGATCATGAAGACACCATCTCCATGTACTTGCTCATCAAAAACGGCAATGGCACCTGTTTGATCTTGAATGTAGGCAGAACCGGCAAACTGATCCGAAACGGTGATTACACCGCTAACGGTTACCAGGGTTCCATCGCTCAAAGCACGTGCTTCGGCAATACTGATAGGGTCTGGATTTTCATTGCTGCCACCCCCGCCATAGGTTCCAATGGGGAAAGGCAATCCTGCCGTTGCATTGGTGGTGGTGCCATCCAGGGCATTGATGCCGCTATAGGTCCAGTTGTCAAGCACAAATGTACTGCCATCAGGTCCCGTACCATTGTTGCGATAGGCCCAACCATCCAAATAATCCCATGGTTGACCACTTCCATCTACATTGATATCCCCGAACACATCGATGACGTCTCCTTCAAAAAAGAGCTCAATGGCATCATCACCATTGATGGCAGCAGTGGACGAAGTGTAATCAGGGGCAAACCCGAAATAGGCTTCAAAACCTGTACTTTCACTGGCAATATAGATAAAGGTGCCTGCGGCTGCACTAACTGCCGGAAAGGTAAATTCCTCCCCATCGGTACCTCCACCGTTGTTGGCAGAGCCAATACCGTAAGCGCTTAAATCGGCAATGTTGTTCTTCACAAATAGCTCAATGGCTTTTGGAACTCCTCCGGTCAATGGACCGTCCACTACTCCCGTGATCAATAAATCGGGACCGTAGGCTCCAAGAGGAAATGGTATGGAGGCGGTATCGTTGGTCAGGGCACCATCCAGTGCATCCGTACCACTAAAAATCCAGTTTTCGATGACAAAAGTGCTTCCATCAGGACCTGTGTCGTCTTTACGATATGCCCATCCGTCCACATAATCCCATGGTTGACCACTGCCATCTACGTTGATGTCTCCAAACACGTCGATTACGGAACCGTTCAAGAACAATTCGATGGCATCATCGCCATTGATGGCCATGGAACCAGATGTATAATTGGGTGCAAACCCGAAGAAACTTTCAAAACCGGTAGTTTCCGTGGCCACATAAATATGCGTGCCGGCAGCAACCGCATCGGCTGGAAAGGAAAACTCTTCCCCATCTGTACCTCCACCGTTATTGGCAGAACCAAGACCGTAGACACTTAAATCGGCAATGTCCTCAAGGGCATAGAGTTCCACACCTTTGGGAACACCGCCTGTCAAAGGGCCGTCATAGACTCCTGTAATTATCAATCCAGCTACTATGGGAGTGCTGGAATCGGTACGGGCATCGGCGGCAACCCCTGTGGAGTAGGTTACACTGGCATCATAAGACCAGATTCGATATCCGTAGCTTGTATTTTCCAACAATCCTTGATGGTCAAAATTTGAGGTGCTACCCACGTAAAGTACGGTTGCACCATTGGGCAAGACATCTCCTTGGGAATAGGTGGTTCCGTCCTCCAAAGTCTCGGAAACGGTGCCACTTTCCACAAAGGCTACTACAACGGGATTGCTATCGGCATTCAAAGTCCACGAAAGTTCAATGCTGGAAGTTCCGGTAGAGGTGGCCGTAAAATTGGATACATTGTCAACACTTGGTGTAACAATCCCACCAAAGGTGCCAATTGGGAATGGGTTAGTGGCGGTCGCATTTTGGGTTTCACCATCCAGTGCATCGGTTCCGCTGTAGGTCCAGTTGTCAAGAATGAATGTACTTCCATCTGGTCCGGTTCCATTTTTGCGATAGACCCAACCATCCACATAATCCCAGGCTTGGCCGGTACCATCCACATTGATGTCGCCAAATACATCGACTACGGAACCATTCATAAGTAATTCGATGGCATCGTCTCCGTTAATGTTTGCCGATGAATCCGTATAATTCGGTGCAAATCCAAAAAAATTGGCGAATTCAACAGCTTCCGAAGCTACATAGATAAAGGTTCCTGCTGATATGGCATCTGCCGGAAAGGTGAATTCCTCCCCATCGGTGCCGCCACCATTGTTGGCAGAGCCTATTCCATAAATACTAAGGTCAGCAATGTCATTTTCAGCATAAAGTTCCACGGCTTTTGGGATGCCTCCAGTGAGAGGCCCATCCACCACTCCAGTGATTTTTAAGTCTTGGGCGGAAACACCAAGAACAAAACAAAATAGTAATAGGAGAAAGTAATTTTTCTTCATAGTGTGAGGTTGTAAAATGTTTAGAAAACTAAAGTCCTAAAATTTTGTTTAAATCGAATGGTGGTTGAATTAAGAATACGTTAAGGGACGTTTTTTTCGATGAACGGCACATTTTATCGATTTAGAGGGATTTGACCATCCGTTTGATGCGATCGGCCAGTTTTTCATTGGACAATTTTTCCCGTAAACGGTCGGTGATGATGGGGAAGGAAAATGGAGTAGGATTGGTGCAATGTTTCCAAATGATTTCCTGTTCGGCGATTCGTTCCAGGGCCAAACGCAAACGCCCCTCTTCCAACTGGTGTTCAAAGGTTTCGGTATAGGCTTGTTGATACAGGAGATTGTCATCTTCAAAATCTTTGAAGACCCCGAACAACAATTCGGAACTGCTTTGCAGGTGTTTCATTTTCACTCCTTTTTCGGGGTATCCTGTGAACACCATGCCGCTGATTACCGCAATATCCCGGAATTTACGCCGTGCCATTTCGTTGGAATTCAAACTTTTTTGAAGATCGGACAACATGTAATCCGAAGTGAACAGGTTATTGTCCAAGATGGCTTGAATATCAATTTCTTTATCTGAAAGGAGTTCAAAACCGTAATCGTTGAATGCCAGGGAGCAGGTAATGGGCATCAACAAACTGATGCGGTACGCCAACAGACTGCTCATGCCTTCGTGTATGGCACGACCTTCGAAGGGATAAAAGATATGATGGTATCCATCTTCGGTCTTGAACGTTTCTATCAAAAATTGATGGGGTAAGGGGACTATGCTTTCCTCCCGCTGTTTGGCAAACATGGGGGCAAGGGATTGGATTTCTATGGATTGTTCCGATGTTGGCAATTCTGCGGAATAGAGTTCTTCCCGAAGCAATTCGGACATTTTTGCGGAAAAACTCAACCGGCCGCCCATCCAACTGGGTACCTTGCTGGTGCGCTTGGAAGAGTTACGCACGTGGGCGGACATCCCTTTTATCCGAATGAATTCCAAGTTTCGTCCAGCAAAGGTGAACACATCCCCGGGACTCAATTTGGAAATAAAGTATTCCTCGATACTGCCAATATACCCCCCTTTTTGATAGCGGACCGATATGGTGGCATCCCCCACAATGGTTCCAATTTGGAACCGGTGCCGCATGGCCACCGCCCTGCTGTTCACCTTGAATTTTCCATCTTCTTCCACCTCCACTTTCTTGTATTCGTCATAACTTTTCAGACTTTGACTGCCCATCACCAAAAAATTGAGCAACCATTGCCACTGTTCTTCGGAGAGGGCCTGATAGCAAAATGTCTGTTTTATTTCGGGAAATATTTCTTCGGGATAAAAACCATCGGAAATGGCTAGAGTGGTCAGGTATTGGATGAGCACATCAAAACTGTTGAGGTAGGGAATCCGGTCTTCCACGGCATGGTTCAAGACTGCCTTTTGCATGGCGGATGCCTCAATGAGCTCCATGGCATGGGTGGGCAAAAAATGAATGACACTTTCCTTACCGGGGCGGTGCCCACTTCGTCCGGCACGCTGTAAAAACCGGGCAACCCCTTTTGGCCCGCCAATCTGAACGACGGTTTCCACGGGGGCAAAATCAACGCCAAGGTCCAAACTCGATGTACAGACCACGGCCCTGAGACTTTCATTTCTTATAGCCTGTTCCACCCAAAGTCTGGTTTCCTTGTTAATGCTGCCGTGGTGCATGGCCATTTCCCCGGCATATTCCGGATGTTTCTCCAAGATTTTCTGGAACCAGATTTCGCATTGGCTACGTGTGTTGGTAAAAAGCAAAGTGGTTTTGCTGCTGTTGACGATGGGAATCACATCTTCCAAAAGGTGGAGTCCCAAATGCCCCCGCCACGGAAATTTTTCCATGGTTTTTGGAATAATGCTTTTGACTGTAATTTTTTTGTTGAGGTTGGCCTTGATCAGTACTGAGTTTTCCAATTCTTTGGAGGTGGGCCCCAATAAGACTTCCCTTGCCTGCTCCAAATTGCCGATGGTGGCGGAGATGCCCCAAATCCGAAGGTCTTTGCAAATGGTTTTCAGTCGGGATAGGCCCAATTCCATCTGCACTCCCCGCTTGGAACCTAGGAGTTCATGCCACTCGTCCACCACAATGGCGGAACAATCCTTGAAAACTTTTGCGTACCCCTTGGAAGAAAGCAGCAAGTGCAAACTTTCTGGGGTGGTGATGAGCAAATCGGGCATAATGGTCCGTTGTCGTGCCCTTTCCTTGGTGGATGTGTCACCAGTTCGAATACCAACGGTCATCTGGGTTCCGAGATCTTCCGTGATTCGCTCCGCGGATTGTTTTATTTCTTGCGAGAGTGCACGCAAGGGAGTAATCCATACCGCTTTGAGGCCTTTTTTGTGTTTGGTTTTGTAAGTTGGATGGTTTTTGATGTAGTTCAACACAATTGGGAACCAAAGCGCATACGTTTTTCCACTTCCGGTCGGTGCATTTAAAAGACCGTGCTTGCCTTCCAAAAAAGCGGTCCAAGTTTGTTTTTGAAAGGGAAATGGTTCCCAATCTTGTTGGTGGAACCATTCTTCTGCCATATGGAAGAGTTCGGAATCTTGCAGGGCCGTAGTGCTTTGGATTGAAAAATACGAATTTCTTTCAAGGGTTTGTACCTTCTTTTTTGCGATAAGATTTATATTTGTGCCACAAAATTTGAGATATGCCGATTTTAGATCTTTACGAGCACGGAGACCACAGAAAAAACTTGGCGCACTTTGCCACCTTGGCAAGTTTGGCGGCCATAGATGGAGAGATCAACCCCAAAGAGAAGGCTATTTTGGATAAGTTTGCTTTCAAATTGAACATTACCGAAGCGGAAATCAAAGAGGTGATGAAGAAAGAAAACAAATATCCTATTGAAACTCCACACAGTGGCGAGAAGAGATATAAGAGGCTATTCGAATTCTTTCAGATTATCTTTTCCGACCACGATATTGATGCAGAAGAGCGTAAAATGGTTGAAAAGTATGCCATCGGGCTTGGGTTTTCACCAAAGAAAGCTTCGGAGATCATTGATAAATCCATCAAAATCTTTACAGGAAGGATTCCTTTTGAAGATTATTTTGAGTTGGTAAAAAGAGAAAGTTAAATTTTGGCCTTGGCCATAAACTCCTCTGCCTTTTCCACCATTTTCTTGCTTCCACAGAAGAAAGGCACCCTTTGGTGCAGTTCCGTAGGTTGTATGTCCATGATACGCTGATAGCCATCACTGGCTTTTCCATTGGCCTGTTCCGCCAAAAATGCCATTGGGTTACATTCGTACAGCAAGCGCAGCTTGCCATTGCTTGCCTTATCGCTTTTCGGGTACATATAAATGCCGCCCTTGATCATGTTCCGGTGAAAATCGGATACCAGAGATCCAATATATCGGGATGTGTAAGGTCTGTCACCTTCCTCCATTTGGCAGTATTTGATGTAGTCTTTTACTCCTTGGGGAAAATGGATATAATTTCCCTCGTTCACCGAATAAATTTTACCCGATTCCGGAAACTGCATGTTGGGATGGGATAGGTAGAAGGTCCCCAGAGCTGGGTTTAAAGTAAAACCATTAACGCCATGGCCCGTAGTATAAACATACATGGTAGAGGTTCCATAAATAATGTAACCTGCAGCAATCTGGTTTCTGCCAGGTTGCAAAAAATCCTCCAAGGTAACCGGGGTCCCTACCGGGGTGACCCTTCTGTAAATGGAAAAAATGGTTCCCACGGATACGTTCACGTCAATATTGGAAGAACCATCCAGCGGGTCAATCAAAACCACATATTTGTTCTGGTGTTGTTTGTCAAAACTGTTGATGCTGATAAAATCGTCTTCCTCTTCCGAAGCGATCCCACAGACAATCTCTCGGTTCTTTAATGTCTGGATAAACTTTTCATTGGCCAATACATCCAGCTTTTGTTGGTCCTCACCTTGAATGTTGGTATCTCCCGCAGCACCAATGATATCGACCAATCCCGCCTTGTTCACCTCATGGTTGACCACCTTGGCGGCCAAGCGGATGCCGTTGAGCAGTCTTGAAAGTTCACCGGAAGTAGTATGTCGAAATGAGTTTTGGTTGGCGATGATGAACTCACCCATGGTGAGTCGTTGTTTATCGGACATGGAAGGACTGTTTTATTTACAGACAAATATCGGGCATTTTGTGAAACTACAACGATTTCGAACGACAATAGTTTTGTATTTTTATAACTTTGAGTTTTATTTATAACAATATGGATTTTTCAATAAGGGATGCTCGGCCCGATGACATGGAGCAGGTTTTGGGATTGATTCAGGAATTGGCACATTTTGAAAAAGAACCCGAAGCCGTGGAGATTACCAAGGAAGACTTGGTAAAGGATGGATTTGGGGAACAAAGGATGTTCCATTGCTTTGTGGCAGAAACCCAGGAGGGAATTGTAGGGATTGCCTTGGTCTACCCCAGATATTCCACTTGGAAAGGACCGGCCATTCATTTGGAAGACCTGATAGTTGCCGAACGCATG
>JAGQZL010000117.1 GCA_020434915.1 Allomuricauda sp.
ATCCTGAGCCAGGATCAAACTCTTCATTGTATTTCCTTGAATGTCTGTCCGACACCCGGAAAACCGAAGTCCCCGCATCAAAATGGTTCTTATTCTCTTTACGCTGTCGTTACAATATGTATATGAACTTCTTACTCAATTTTCCCGAAAAAAAAATCGGCCGTCCGACCAATCCCCCTTCGAAAACCGCCCAGCCTCATCAGCTAAGCGGGTGCAAATATAAGCACGTTATTTTTACTCCACAAAATGTTTTGCCATATTTTTTTTCGAAAAAAACCCATAAAATTATAAGTGCTTGTTTTTCAATATCGATCAACTGAACTGTCTCAAAAATTTTATGAGAAAAAATTCCAGACCAATCCAAATCGAATCACAAAATCGCGATAAGGGTAGTTTGGTGCGGAGTAATAATTGGGCTCGGAAAAAATGGAATTCAGGTGCTCCGCCTTCAAATAAATCCTTGTTTGCCTGACTTTGGCATTTATAAAAAAGTCAATCAAAGGATATCCTCCCAATTCTTCATTGTTCTGGATATAAAATTCCCCTAACAAGGGGTTATAAGCATTCATATTGTATGCCTTAAAATATTTGAAGGTAACCCCTGTTTGTATAAACATGGCCTTCTTGAACACATCACTGGAAAAATACACTGTATTTCTTGTGAGCAATTGCGGAAGATTCAACACTTGGTTGTCCTGTGACACTTCTTGATACAGCACTGTATTCATCAAAGCCCATTTACGCCATTTCAACTCTTTGGAATACTTAAGCCTTAGATGATTGATCGTTCCCGTTTCCTGAAATGGTTTCACAAAGGCCGTTTCCTGGGAATTATCTATTTGTTCTTGGGTAGCAGTGGATGCAAAATAGGCATAGTTGTCCAGAATACTATATTGCGCTTCAACCTGTCCGAACTTTTTGGAGTCGAGTCCAAAGCGAATATTTTTTGTCTGTACTTTATCAAAGGTTTGATCGTTCTGCCAATTAAAGTTCCTATAATCACTTTGATATAGTAGGTAATTAAAATCCGGCATCCTTGATGAGAGGTGAAGTCCGCCTGAAACCACGTAATTTTCATTGACCTTATATTGGGCCATTGCATCAAAATTATTTCCCGTAAGGTCTCCCACCACGGTATAGTTTACATTTCCTCTCAGCGAAAATCCACCTATCGTATTGGAATAGGAACCTCCCACAGAAATCTCCTCTCCCTCCAATTTGTTATCTATGGTTCCTTCATCTGTAACCAACAAACTGTTGAAATAATAATTGTAATTATACAGCGAAACATTTCCTGTCAGCCTCCCCAAGGTTTTATTGTAGAATTCGACCTTTCCCTGATTGAACATGGTCTTCAGCCTTGCTTTATCCTCAATAGGGACCAAAAAAGGGTCATCGCCAAATGCATCATTCTGTGCGGATTGCGTAAACTCGTAAATTTTGGTTTCATAGCTGAACTCATGACCAATGGCCAACGTGGTTTGATCCACCTTGGTGGAATCCTTTTTATGCTTGACCAATTTATATTCATGTTCCAAAAAATAACGTTTGCCCAAAACCCTGTTCTCGGCATTGGTATAGAGCAAATCTATCTTGGCCCTGTCTTGAAAATCGGGCAGGTCATCTTCGAATTGACTCCTGTCTTCCAATCCTCCACTTTCTTCATCCTCCAGTTCTTGTGCCGCTATGTGCCCTCGAAGGCTATATCTTCCATTTTTTGTCGCATAATTGAAAGAAACCCTGAACTTACCATCCCTAGCCTGTTCGTACCTATATTTACCCAAAGACCTGAAACCGGTATATGCCAAGGACAAATTGAACCTTCTGGATGTGTTAAGTGTAAGCAGCGCATCCAAAAATTGGCCTTGCTCCATGGTGGTCTTGAACATAAGTTCCGTCATAGGGGTCGGAACATTGTAATATTTAATATCTTCTTTTTCGGCGTAGCCATAATTCTTTGCAGCCGCCCCTATCCGTGGATAATACGCACTTACCGAAAAGTCTTTACCCAACTCATTGTATTGCTGCCCCATATTGGCGAACGGCATCAGCTCAAAATCATCTTCCCGGATATAATTATATATGTAGTCTTTTCGGATTGTAAGTGTGGTATCCACTATTGTAGTATCCCTGTGATAAGAAACAATCTTGTAATCCTTAATGGTTATGGAATCCTTTTTAGGGGCTTCAAGTGGATTTTTCCCTTCTTTCTTTTTTGGCCTGAGCACAGCTCCTTTGCCAATGGAATCCTTACCTATAATCCCTTCCTTTTCATTTTGGGATACTTTGAGGCTGTCCGTAGTTTTGGCAGGAGGGATGGAATCCTGCTGTGCCAGTACAGCTTGACCTATGACAAGAAAAAGGGCAATTGTTAAAAATCTCATTCCACGATATTGGTCTGGCAAAGGTAAAAGTTTTGTTTCTAAAGAAATGTGAAAGTTGAGCCATAAAAAAACCCCTGCGTTTGCAGGGGTTTTTATTATTTAAATGAATAGGTATTATTCAAAAGGAACAACAGAGGCCGATGTTTTATTGGCCACCAAAATGTCATTCAAGTCAATTACAGTGGTTGCAACACCAGAACCTGGCACGTAGTTGATTGCATCCAAATCGCCAACGATTGCAGCAATAAAGGATGGAATTACCGGAACAGTACCTAAATCACCTTCGTTGATGTTCTCATTCAACAATATTTCGTTCTCGTCGATTACCAGCTTCACGCCCATATCCACAAAACGAAGACCTTCCGCAATGAACACTTCTTGACGGGTCCTGTACAACAAAGACAGACCTGCATCGTCATCCTGCATGGCAGTAACGTCTGCTGCAGTCAAAGAAGTTCCTGAAACGGAAGGAACATCCACAAGGTCAGATTGTCTATCCAATACCAAACCAGATCTTCCATTCACCACGATATCGTCACTATCTGGTCGAGAACCTTCAGCCACTTGAGACCTCTGCTCAATGTTATCATTGATCGTTCTAACTTCCCTTGTGTCGATCAAATCCAACAACGAAGTCAAGTTTGCTCTTGCAGCAACTATATCATTGTCAGAAAGGTTAGCCTCTGCCAAGATCAAATAGGCTTCTTCTGCCTTCAAATAATGCACAGGAGCATCTTGAGAGGTGCTTAAGAAAGAATATTTAGGATCTAGGAAATCCAAAGTTGGCAATGGCTGCAAATCATCAAATGTAGCCCTTTGATACAAGGCATTTTCAAAAGTATTTGAAGGTCCATTTGCTTCATCGAACAACACAACTCTGTCAAAATCACCACTAAGCGTCAAAGCAGCGCTCGCAGCAGTAACCGCAGCAGATTTATTGCCCAAATAGTAATTTGCCCTTGCTTTTGCCAAGTGATATTCTGGTTTAGCGTTCAAGGCCAAAGCGGCATCAAAAGCGACAATTGCATTTTGATAGTGCTGCTCCGAAGTTACAGGAACACCAACTGGCTCTTGTGGCAATGCAGAGAAATACATGGCAGAGAACAAATAGGACAATCCTTCGAAGAAATTGAATTCTGCTTCAATTTCTGAGTTGTAGTTAGGATCACCGGGACCTACCGCCTCAAGACCAAATACAGCCAATTCCCGTAGACGTTGGATCTGACGTTGTGTATCCCTCATATCAGGATCGGTAATCTGGATTTCCAAACCATCCATAAACTGATTGAAGAAAGTTTGCGTATTTACATAGTTATCTGAGCCCAATTCAGCCAAAACCAATGTTTCATTGAACACTAGGCCCAACTGCCTTTCTAGACCTGTAAGCCAAATGGATGCCGAGTTGGGCTGGCCAACCACAGATTCCTCTGAAAGATTGGGGTTCTCCACATCCTTAAAGTCAACCACTTGTTCAAAGTCACCGGTGCAACCGAATGCCAAAATGGTTAAAGAAAATATTATTAATTTTTTCATCATTACATTTTTTTATTAAAATTCAAACCTTAGAGAGGCCACGTAAGTCCTTGGTGCAGATTCTGTACCATAGGCAAAACCACCACTGGCAAAACCATTCTGGGCAGAGATACCGGAACCTGTAGTCTCAGGATCAAAGTTGCCCGCTGTCCAGTTGAACGGATTGGTCACAGTTACACCCAAACGTATATTGCTGAACAATGGTTTGGCAATTTCTCCAAAATTATAGGATGCTCCAATGTTCCTAACTTTTAGGAAGTCGTTATCAAATACGAAGAAATTCACATAGTTAAATGGAGAAGTTGTTCCGATAAGTTCTTCTGGGATACCTGTATCATCTGTTCCCCTTAAGTGTCTCAACAAGAAACTCAAGTCAGTTATTTTGCCGCCAAACTGATAATCAGCAGTTGCAAAGAAATTAAAATCTCCCCAGGTATAGTTCAATCCCATGGAACCAAAATTAGGTGCAAATGTATCACCCAAAGCAGTATTCGGTTCAAAGGCATATGTTCCGTCATCTTGCAAAACTGCAGCGGTACCTCTTAAATAACCCAAGCTCTGTCCTTCTTCAACCACGGAACCCAAAACGGTAAATCCTCCTACTACAAATGCAGGGGCGCCACCTGAATCAGTTACCAAGTTATCGTTTGTATTATAAGACAATGTAACACTAAGGTTGTGTTTCTCGGTTTGGATTGGAGTAGCCCTTAATTCAAATTCATATCCTTTGTTCTCCACCTCACCAATGTTCTGGATTTGGTTCAACTGACCAGTAGAGGGAGCAGATTGTGGTGTGAACAAGGCATCTTTGGTTACACCTACATATCTGGTTCCACTCAAAAACAATCTATTGTTGAAGAAGCCCAGTTCCACACCAAATTCGGTGGTCTTCACGCGCTCGGAAACCAATTCATCGTTTCCTGGATTGTTAAAGGTGAAGGATGGACCTCCCAAGAATGGATTCTGGGCAAAAGTCCTATCCTGTGAGAAAGGCTGTGCAAAATTGGTAGCCTCACCATAGTTGGCCCTTAAACGAACCGTAGACAGCACATTGCTAATAGCTGCATCCCTATAAAAATCATGATCACTCAAGTTATAGGTAATACCGACCTTTGGCAAGAAAAGTGCATCGGTATTGGAACCGGAAGCTGTATTCCTATCCAATCTACCACCAAATTCCAAGAAGGCTACGTTGTAGATACCAATGTTTTCCAAAAAGTAAAGTCCGTAGTTGGCATTTTCCAACACAAAGTCAGAGAAAGCCTGCTCAGAGAAATTGTTCAATGAACGGGTTCCATCTACACCACCAGAACCATCCAATCTGTTCTGCCTGTCAGATGTTCTAAAGAATTGCCCTCCCAAGATGCTTACGAAGGAGAAATTGTCCGTATTGGCTCTATGTGTGATGTTCACATCGGTAGTCAAGGTAAAAGCGGATCTTAAAACCCTGCTCAAAGCTCCTTGATCTGTGGTCCCAGGTGCAATTGACCCCAATTCAACCAAAAGGGCGTTACTCTGTAATGACTCTTGCACGGTGTTTCTGGTATCGATACCTATTGTTGCGTTTACCTGCAACGCATCGTTGATGTCATAGATAAACTTGTTGGCCGCCGTAATACGGTTGGTAGTACTTGTAATGTCCACCAATTCGCCAATTCTTCTGTATCTGGCCAGTTCATCCTGCCATTCAGCATCTGTGAAGGCATCCGTATCTCCCCTAGCGGAACCTTCTATGCCTGAAAATCGTGAGAAACTGGTGTTCGCGTTGTAATCCAAGTTAGATTCAAAGTTCACATAGGAAAAAGAACCTTGATACTGTAATTTTTCAGTAACCTTAGCTGTAAATCCAAAGGTAAAAGACCTTCTGATCTGCTCGTTGATATCATTGAAGCTATCATCCGTATACAAAGCACCTGCAAAATTATAGGAGAATTTTTCCGAACCTCCGTTCAAACCTACCTTGAACTCTTGGGACAAACCTGGCTCAAAAAGGGCCTCGGCAGTCCTATCATATTTCAAATAGTCAGTGGTTCCTTTGATAACACCAATGTTGGTTTCAAAGAAAGCGGAACTTTTTCCATCCTTACCTTTTTTGGTAATAATCTGGATAACACCATTTGCAGCATCTGCACCATACAAAGTTGTTGCAGCACCACCTTTGATATATTCAATTTTCTCAATGGATTCAACCGGGATATCCGCCAAGGCAGAAACGTTGGCACCACCAGTACCAATACCCAACTGAGGGTTGGAGTTCAAGTTATCCACTCGAATACCATCCACAATGATAACAGGAGTTGCAGAAGAGGCGGCTGAAATTGGACCACGGGTCCTAATAATGGCTGCTGTACCTGGTTGACCAGAACTCAGGCGAACCTGTGCACTTGGTGTAGTAGATTGCAATAATTGATCAATCTGGTTTGCTGGAAGTTTGTCAATATCCTCGGCATCCAACACATCTACCGTGGTAGACAGTTTTCTTCTTGCGATACCGGAACCCTGACCCGTTACAATAACCTCTTCCAATGCCTGGGCATCTTCTTCCATCTGAACATTGATTGTGCTCGATGTCCCAATGGTCCGCTCTACTGTTTTCTGCCCTATGTAGCTAAAACGTAGTACTTGTCCAGTAGAAGCGCTGATGGAATAGTTACCATCAAAATCTGTTTGTGTACCATTGGTTGTACCAACAACCACAATAGATACACCGGGTAAAGGCAGTCCTGTTTGGTCCGTCACATTTCCCGAAATTGTCTTCTCTTGTCCATAAGAGAAAGACATGCATAACACCAAAAGCGGTGTTAGCATCCATGCTAACTTAGCTCTCATTTATTTCATTTTTTTAAATTAGTCCACCTCAAAAGTCAAGATAAAAAGTTCAATTGCAAAAAATTTAACAAGTCCCAAAACACAAGGGTTAACAAAACTTTAATTTTAGTTTTGTTAATTTTAACAAGAGGTAAAAATGTATTTTGCTGGATATGACATATGTAGGAAAATATTTCACATTTTTTTAACCAAAAGCAACTTTTCATCTCCCTTTGTGTTAAATTTTTAACCAACCATGTTAAAATCATGTTACAGACCCAAATTGGAAACTGAAACGGGCGAATTGGAGGCTGGAACCGATGAAGCCGGAAGAGGTTGTCTGGCTGGACCGGTTACGGCAGCGGCCATTATTTTACCCGAAAACTTTGCCAATTCCATTTTAAACGACTCCAAACAACTTTCCGAGTCCAAAAGGGATTTTCTGCGGCCCATTTTGGAAAGTGAATCTATTACGTATGGAGTTTGCCATGTGTTCCAGGAAGAGATTGATGAAATCAATATTTTGAACGCTTCCATCCTAGCCATGCACCGCGCCATTGACCAACTTGAACAACCCCCAAAATTTATCCTTGTGGATGGTAACCGGTTTAAGCCTTATCCCAATATTGACCATGCATGTATCGTAAAGGGGGACAGTATATATATGAGTATTGCTGCCGCATCTGTCTTGGCCAAAACACATAGGGATGAGTATATGGCAAAAATCCACGAAGAATTCCCCATGTACAATTGGAAAAAGAACAAGGGATATCCCACCAAAGAGCACAGGGAAGCCATAAAACAATACGGTTTGACCAAATACCACAGAAAAAGCTTCAAACAGCTGCCCGAACAATTGACACTGGATATTTAAAAATCCTAACTTTGTTTCAAACTTCAGCAATGAAAACAAGGTTACTGCTCTTTTTTCTGGCCATCTCCATCGTATCCTGCGAAAAAGAAATCAAAGTAAGTGAGTCCCGATTGGATTACCTACCCCCCAGCCCGGCATTGATCATTAAAATATCCAATCTCACCAATTTTAAGAGCGAGCTTAAGAACAACAATTTCATCAACCAAGTAAAAGGACTTTCCAAATTCCAATCCCTTATGGAAAAATTGGAAGGACTTGACCCTGTTTCATCCAATAATCCCAGTCTCCTAGCAATTTACGAAGTAGGCAAGGACAACTATGATTTCCTATTTGTAACCACCAACACACCAGGCGTGTTCAATGTTGACAGTTTGGCCAACAAAACCGTGGAAAGCATCAACTACCAAGAAAACAGCTTTACAAAGTACACCCTTGACAATATTGAGGTATATGCCCAGGCTTTGGACAAGGACATTGTTTTAACTTCTTCACAGTTATTGATGGAAAATGTATCCCGGACCAAGCGGAGCAATCCTGTTGACCCCATGCTAAAACGCCTTTTTGAGACCACCTCGCTCAACAAATCCGCTTCCTTCTATTTGAATTTGACCGAAAAATCGAGCCTGTTATTTAATTCGGAAACCAACACTTCGCCAACAAATCCTTTTTCCGAGTGGATTTCCTTGGATTTCACCGCTAATTCCGATCAGGTACGTTTGAATGGGATTGCCATGGCGTCCGATTCTACCAATAATTTTATCAATCTTTTTAAGGACACCTCTCCGCTGGCCAACAAAACACCAGAGTTTGCCCCATTGAACACCCAAGCAGTTGTTTCGTACACCTTTGATGATTACCAAACCTTTGCCCGCAACCAAAACACCTATTTAGACCGGGTAAAAAAAGTGGATTCCCTGTTCAACACTATTGAAGAAGTGGGCATCATATACCTTAATAACGAGAGGGCTGTTTTGTTAAGATCTTATGGTACCGAAGGTTTGTTTGAATTTATGGAAAATAACAGTACCGCTTCTCAAAGCTATCAGGGTAGTGAAATATTGGAACTCGGCAACAAAAACTTTATTACCGATGCCTTTCAGCCGTTGGTAAC
>JAGQZL010000118.1 GCA_020434915.1 Allomuricauda sp.
CACCGACCCCGAGGACGACACCCTTGGCTTTGCCATTGCCGTGACCGATAATGACCTGTTCGAGATCGACCCACTAACAGGTGAACTCTCTTTGGCCGAGGGCATGAACCTGAATTTTGATGCAGCTCAAGAGCATACCATCACCATTGGAGTGAGCGATGGCAACAGCGTTTCTACAGCAGATATCACTATTAAGGTCAGCGCAGATCCAGCCCCGATCGGTGTGGCACAGGAATTCAATGCCATGGAGGATATTTCCGACACCCATATCATAGGAACCGTGGAAGCCGAAGATCCCGAGGGACAGTCCATTACCTTCTCCATTACCACCAATGATAACAATTTGTTTGAAATAACGGATGGTGGTGAACTCAGCCTAGCTGAAGGCATGGCGCTCGATTTTGAGACCAAAGATCAGCATATCATTGTTGTGGGCGTGAGCGATGGTTTCAATAATATAGACATCAATGTGAGCATTAATGTCTTGGATGACGGAGTGTTGGCAGATGATCCCACCTCATTCATCACCACTTGGAAGACCGAAACAGATGGGCAGAGCATTACTTTTGGAGTCGATCTCGACTATGCCTATGATTATACCATAGATTGGGGAGATGGTACAGTGGAACAGGTGACAGACGAAAATTCACATGCATATGCCACTGCAGGTACCTACACCGTGGCCATTAAGGGAAATTTTCCCGCATTCGTCGTATATAATGAATGGGATGAAAATCTCATGAGTATTGAACAATGGGGCGCTATTAAGTGGCAGACCATGGCTAAGGCATTTAAGAATTTCGCTAACATGGTGTATAATGCTACGGATAAGCCCGACCTATCCAATGTAACCGATATGTCGTTCATGTTCTATGGTGCCGATTCCTTTAATGGGGATATAGGAAATTGGGACGTGAGTAATGTGATTAATATGAGCCATATGTTCAGAAATAACCCGACCTTTAACCAAGACCTAAGTGATTGGGACGTGAGTAATGTCTCCAATATGAACTCCATGTTTGACAATGCCACGGCTTTCAATGGTGATATTAGTGCTTGGAATGTATCCAATGTGGGTGATATGGGTTCGATGTTTAATGATGCCACTGCTTTCAATAGGGATATAAGTGGATGGGATACCAGCGGTTTAATATTGGCGGGGTGGATGTTCAAAAATGCATCCAGTTTTAATCAGGACCTTAGCACATGGAATGTGGGAAAGGTAAACAACATGTCGCAAATGTTTAAGAACGCCAGTGCCTTCAATCAGAGCTTGGGCACCTGGGATATAGGAGCTGCCGGGGATATGACGGGCATGTTGGATAATACAGGCCTATCCACTGAGAATTATAATGCTACACTGATAGGGTGGATCGATCCCAACAATAATTTTGTTCCAACAAGCGATATTACATTGGGTGCTTTCTTTTTAATGTCTTGCGGACCTGATGCTTTCACAGCAAAATTAATTTTGGAGCAAACCTATAATTGGACAATCGTAGGTGATGGTCATGCAAACAACTGTGAATAAAAAATAACCGATTACTTGTATTTTATTAATTGGAATTGTTTTGCCACCGAAGGGCCCCAAGGTTTTTCGGTGGTTTTCTTTTTCGGAGGGCAGGGCCCGGACGTCAGAAATCAGAGATTGGAGCAAAAATCCAAAATCCACCTATTCAACAATCGAAGAACCAACAATGAGAAATAGGATGTCAATGTACATTTAATAACCTAAAGATTCAGCTCTGATTAAAGGATTTTGATTTTTCAACTGTCATTAAATCAACAGTTTATTTTTTATTGATATCTCTCACTTGTTTCTTTGCAAAGAAAGTAGTTTCTTACGGAAAACTTTAACCAAACTACTATATGAATTCTGCAAAGGTACTCTTCCTTGTTTTGATTGTCTTATTATGGTCTTGCAGTAGCAGCGACTCTTCTGAACCCCCACAGAACAGTGCTCCTGTCATTACAGCTCAAACTTTTGATGCCGCTGAGGATATTTCCGATTCCCAAAACATTGGCACGGTTACAGCCACTGATGCGGATGGAGATGCCCTTTCATATCAAATAACTGCCAATGATAATGGTTTGTTTGAAATTACCAGTGGGGGAACCTTGAGTCTTGCCAGTGGAAAGTCACTGGATTTTGATCTTGCCGAAGAGCATGTTATAACCGTTTCCGTGAGTGATGGTTCTGAAAGTTCGAATGCACAGATAACTATTACTGTTATTGAGGTGGTGCCGGCCAATGCGTTTCCAGTGGCTGAAAATCAAAGTTTTGAAGCCAACGAAGATATTCTTGATACAGAAATCATAGGTGTGGTAACGGCTACTGATGACGATGGTGACACTCTTACATATTCCATTTCTGAAAATGACAATGACTTATTTGAAATCTCAGCAGAAGGGGAGCTAAGCTTGGCCCCGGGGCAACAGTTGGATTTTGAAACTGTTCAGGAACATACCATTACCGTTAGTGTCAGTGATGGGGTCAATGCGCCTGTTGAATTTACCGTTGTGGTAACCGTTTTGGATAATGAATTATTATCGGAAGACCCTGCCTCTTTTATAACCAAATGGAAAACGGATGTGGACAATCAAGGGGTTACCATTGGCACGGATACAAACTATAGCTACAACTACACAGTGGATTGGGGAGATGGAACTGTTGAAACCTTGACCAGTCAGAATCCAACACACACCTATGTATCTGCAGGTGTTTATACAGTTGCTGTTAAGGGGCAATTCCCGACAATTAGAATGTTTGACAGCAACGCTGCCAGTAGGGCGGCACTAGTTGAAATTGTACAATGGGGAACTGGGCAATGGAAAACTTTTGAATATGCGTTTTATTATTGTCAAAACATGATACTCACTGCTGTTGATATTCCAGACCTTTCACAAGTTGGTAATATGTATGCCATGTTCAGAAGCGCAACTTCATTTAATGGAAACATTGGGGGGTGGTCCATGGGCAATGCAACAAATATTGGCTTTATGTTTTGGGGTGCTTCGTCCTTCAACCAAGATATTGGTGATTGGGATGTAAGTCAGGTGACGAACATGGGATCATTGTTTTCAGAAGCTACTTCCTTTAATCAGGATATTGGGAGCTGGGATACTGGCAATGTAACCAATATGTCCTTCATGTTTAAATTGGCGGCATCTTTTAATCAGGACATCAGCGGGTGGAATGTGGCAAATGTAACCGATATGAATGCGATGTTTCGAGATGCCACCTCGTTCAATGTTGATATCGGCGGATGGAACACAGGAAAGGTGATCAATATGTCTGATGTTTTTAGAAGGGCTACGCTATTTAACCAAAACCTAGGTAATTGGGACATCAGTTCTGTTCAATTTATGGGTGGAATGCTGTCCAATTCAGGGCTCAACACAATAAACTACAGCGGAACACTTAAAGGTTGGGCTGCGCAAGGGGATGTTGCCATTCCTGATAATATGACCTTGGATGCGGCAGGACTCAACTACTGTAACGATGTTGATACAAGTACTGCGCGCAATACGATTTTAATTGGCAACAATGGATGGACTATAAATGATGCTAGTTCCGTGGATTGTCCGTAGTGTTACAATTTGATATTCAAGAAATAAAAAATGCCATCTTTTTAAGATGGCATTTTTTATAAGGTAAGTAACCACAGCTTTTTAGTGTTGATTGAATCACTGAAAAAAATGAATTTTTAAACAGTAATACTAACTCCTTGGGCCAAAGCCTTTTTGTCCGAATCATAATAAAAATCAATGCGTCCCAAATTAATGCCATAACAACCTACTTGGTTCACCAATACGGAATCACCATTTAAGTTCGTGCGGACATCAGGTTTGTCCAAAAAAGTATGGGTATGCCCACCTATGATCAGGTTAGTGTATTTGGTACGTTGTGCCAGTCGGGTATCGCAAGGCCTTTCCGGATTTTCATAATCGTATCCCAAGTGTGAAAGACAGATAACAAGGTCACACTGTTCATCCTCTTTTAATATCCGCTCCATGTCCAAGGCAATCTCATACGGATTTAGATATACGGTCTCTTTGTACAATCGCTTGGTCACCAGACCATCCAATTCAATGCCAATACCGTACACGCCAATTTTGATACCATCCACCAAATAGGTTTTGTACGGTTTCACATAACCGTCCATTACCGTATTGGAAAAATCGTAGTTGGCAGAGATCATTTCAAAAGAAGCATAGGGCATTTGGGCCAGAAGACCGTCGATCCCGTTGTCAAAATCGTGGTTGCCAATGGTGGCGGCATCGTATTTCAACTTGCTCATCAATTTGAACTCGAGCTCCCCGCCATAAAAATTGAAATAGGGGGTACCCTGAAAAATATCCCCGGCATCGAACAGTAGCGTGTTGGGATTCTCATTGCGGATTTGCTCGACCAATGTAGCCCTACGGGCAACGCCGCCCATGTTTGGATATCTGGAATGGGTATTCGGAAAAGGGTCAATATGGCTGTGCACATCGTTGGTGTGCAGAATGGTAATCTGTTTCTTTCCCAAATTGGAGCAAGAGTTCAGACTTAGCCCCCCAAGCCCAACAAAGGCGGAGGCAGCAGCTGTATTGTTGATAAAATTCCTTCTGTTCATTTAATCCAATTGTATAAAGCGATCATCAACCACAGCTTTCAAGGTATCCACCTTTTTAAAATAGTCGATAATGGCATTGCGTAAAAGATAGTCTGTGTCCGTAGTCGATACAATCTCGTGGAAAAAACCCACACTAGGCCCACCTTGTACCAAATAATCCGAAGTGGCCACATAGTAATTACGGTTTTCATCAAAAGGTTTTCCCTGAATGTTTACGGATTCCAAGGACCTGTTTTTGTCGGTCACGATCTGCACCCCAGAAATGGGATGTCTGCGGGATGCCTTGGCAAGAAAATCAAGCAATTGGCGAACAGCAGAGCCGCTCAGTTCCACCACCGTGATGTAATTTTCAAAGGGCATTACCTCGTATGCATTTCTGGCACTTACGTTTCCTGCAGAAATAATGGATCGGACCCCACCATAGTTCAACACTACAAAATCCAAATCTTTCCCAGTCCGCGACTTAAAAATGGGAGCCGTTTCCTGAAAAACAATATCCGCCATCAAATTTCCCATGGAAGTGTTCCGTTCCCCATCATCTAAAAGCAATGATTTTGGGGCGTAGGCCAAGGTGCTGTCCAACACTTGGTCGATCCGTTTTCTATAGGGAGCCACAAAGTTGGAAATGGAGTCGGTTTCGGTCAGGGTCGAATCAATGGGTATTTGTTTGCCATGGATTTCGGCTAGTTTCCCTGTATCGGTTCTACAGGACATCAAAAAACAAAAAGTTAAAAATATAACAAATTGTTTTAATTTTAAATCATTCACGTGCGTATCTTTGTTAAGTCGTCTTGGTAGATTATTTACCTTTGTAAAAATGCACAAAAATATGTTTATAAAGGGACTCCAAGACAAATTTAAGGTTAAATCAGGGCTCAAATATTTAAAGGAGGAAATGGAAAAACCTCCAGTGCCTTTGACCAGGGAAAAGGGGATTACCAGTATAGGCTGTATAGTTGATGTGGATGGTTTTCCAAAAGCGGAGGCTTTTTATGAATTGATCGATGAGTTTTCCCTACGTCCAAACGCCATAAAGATCATTGGTTACAAAAGGGAGTACGATAAAAATTCCCCATATGCCATCCAGATGTTTTCCGATCGGGATTTGGGATGGAAGGGCCAGATTGAAAATGGGTATGTGTTGGAGTTTTTAGGGAGGGAGTATGACATGCTGATCAATTACTATGAGGAAGATAATTTGATGATGAAATTGCTATCCGTAAAAACGCAGGCCCGGTTAAAGGTTGGGCTGGGTTCCCAAGATCCCAAAGTCAACGATTTGATCTTAAATACACCCTTGAAGGATTATAAGTTGTTCAAGAGTGAATTAAAAAAGTATTTAAAGGTCTTAAACGAGATTTAGATGGAACAATTGGTTGGTACAGGAGTTGCTTTGGTCACCCCGTTCAGGGAAGACCATTCTGTGGATGTGGAAGCATTGGAACGCATTGTGGAGCACTGCGTGCAGGGTGGTGTGGACTACCTTGTGGCACTGGGCACCACAGCGGAATCCGCAACCCTTTCCAAAGCCGATAAGCAGTTGGTCATTGATATAGTGGTCCGCACCAATGCTGGAAGATTGCCTTTGGTTTTAGGGGTAGGCGGTAACAATACCATGGCGTTGGTGGAAGAATTGAAAACATTGGACCTTTCCGAGTTTGACGCTATATTGTCCGTGTCCCCCTATTATAACAAACCTACTCAAGAAGGCATTTTTAGACATTTTGAAGCTTTGGCCAACGCTTCGCCAAAACCCATCATCTTGTACAATGTGCCCTCCAGAACCGGCAGTAACATGTTACCTGCGACGACGTTGAGGTTGGCACAGCTCCCCAATATCGTGGCCATTAAGGAAGCCAGCGGGGATATGGTGCAAATAGACACGATCATCAAAGGAAAGCCGGAAGGCTTTTTGGTCATTTCAGGGGATGATTTCACAGCATTGCCCACTGTATTGGCCGGTGGGGCTGGGGTCATTTCTGTTTTGGGGCAGGGACTTCCGAAACAATTTTCCAAAATGATCAACTTGGGGCTTCAGGGAAAACCGGAAGAAGCCTATCAAATCCATCATGGGTTGTTGCCAATAATGTCCTTGATCTTTGAAGAAGGGAACCCGGCCGGTATTAAAAATGTATTTCAAAACTTAGACATAGCCAATGGTACGGTACGGTTGCCACTGGTAGAGGCAAGTTCTGCTTTGCAGCAAAAAATAGGCGCCTTTTTGAAGTCCTTGGACAGGGCACATGTTTAAAATTCGTTAAATCTTCCCAAAATCATTGTGGAATGGCTATTTTGCCGATTACATTTGGATGGTAAATTCTTTTTCTAAATCCGTTCATTATCACTAATTTTGCAAAATGTTTTCAAAAATGAGGTCATTTCTATTTGTATGCCTTGCGGCTATTCTCCTTACATCCTGTAGTGAGTATCAAAAGGTACTCAAGAATACCGATGTGGCGGCTAAGTATGATTTGGCTGAAAAATTGTACAACGAAGGGGATTATAAAAGGGCGGTTCGTCTATTCGAACAGATAGCTCCAAAATACATTGGTAAACCCCAGGGGGAGCGCGTAATGTTCTTTTTTGCTGATTCTTACTACAAAACAAAAGATTATTATCTTTCGGCATATCAGTTTGAGCGGTTCACCAAATCATATCCAAGAAGTGACAAGATTCAAGAGGCCAGTTTTTTGGGAGCCAAAAGTAATTACCAACTTTCACCCAAATATTCACTGGATCAATCCGAAACGGATAAGGCATTGTCCAAATTGCAGACATTCATCAACACGTATCCCAATTCGGAATTTTTTGAAGAGGCCAATACCATGGCAGGTGAGTTGACAGCCAAAAAAGAGAAGAAGCAATTGGAAATTGCCAAACAGTTCAACAAGTTGGGTGAGTTTAACCTGCCCATTTTGGTTTCCGCTATCACGGCATTGGACAATTTCATCACGGATAACCCAGGTTCCATATACAGGGAGGAAGCCCTTTATTATCGAATAGAGGCAACTACCAACCTGGCCATGAACAGTACAGAGGATAAAAGGCAGGAACGTTTGCAGGACGCCCTGAATTCCTACAACAATTTGATCAAATATTTCCCTGAGACCAAGTTTAAAAAAGATGCGGACAGACTTTCTGAAAGAATCAGGGAAGAATTGAGCGATTATACCATTTCCAAATAAAAGTATTTAAACAGCAGCAGATGCAAGATTTGAAGAATACAAAAGCGCCGGTTTCTACAGTAACATTGAACAGAAATGAGTTCGATGAAAAGACCGGAAACATTTATGAGGCCATTTCCATAGTGTCCAAGCGTGCCATCCAGATCAATTCTGAAATCAAAAAGGAATTGTTGGAAAAACTGGAAGAATTTGCCACGTACAGTGACAGCTTGGAGGAAGTTTTTGAGAACAAGGAGCAGATTGAGGTTTCCAAGTTCTACGAAAAGTTGCCAAAACCTCATGCCTTGGCCGTTCAAGAATGGCTAGAGGACAAAATCTATTACAGAAACACAGAGAAAGACGCCTAAGAAATGCTTGGCGGTAAAAACATCCTTTTGGGAATTTCCGGGGGAATTGCCGCGTACAAGACTACATTTCTTGTTAGGTTACTGATTAAAGCTGGTGCCCAGGTCAAAGTAGTGATGACCCAGAGTGCCAGCTCTTTTGTTTCCCCACTCACATTGTCCACGCTTTCCAAAAATCCAGTCCTTTTGGATTTTGTGAACGAAGAGGATGGCAGTCTTTCTTGGAACAACCATGTAGAATTGGGCTTATGGGCCGATTTGATGTTGGTTGCCCCGGCAACGGCCAATACTCTGTCCAAAATGGCCAATGGAACCTGCGACAACCTTCTTTTGGCCACGTATCTCTCTGCAAAATGCCCCGTGTATTTTGCTCCGGCCATGGATTTGGATATGTACAAACACCCATCTACCAAAAACTCCATTGAAAAGTTGGAATCGTATGGAAATGTGATGATTCCAGCCGAGTCGGGTGAACTGGCCAGTGGATTGCACGGCGAGGGCAGAATGGCCGAGCCGGAAAACATCATCAGGTTTGTGGAGGAGGATCTGGCAAAAGGT
>JAGQZL010000119.1 GCA_020434915.1 Allomuricauda sp.
GATGAGTTTGATGATGAGGACCTCATTTTCTCCAAATTGGACGACCACACCTATGTGTTTGACGGAAAGACTGCCTTGAAGGACTTTTATCGGGTAGTAAAGATGGAGGATGAAGAGGGATTTGAAAACCAAAAAGGGGAATCCGAGACCATTGCCGGGTTTGTTTTGGAAATATCGGGAAGCTTTCCAAAGTTGGGAGAGAAAGTGTTTTTTAAGGACTACCAATTTGTGGTGGAAAGTATGGACAAGAAAAGGTTAAAACGAATCAAAGTAATATTGCCCCATGAAAAATAGCCTCTTAGTTTTTTCCACTGTCTTGGTATTGTTTGCAAGTTGCAAGGACGATGTGCTGCCCAAGCCTAAGGCCATGCTGCGTTTGGAATACCCCCAAGCGGAATACTTGGAAACCAATTTGGATTGCCCTTACACCTTTGATCAGAACGCCATTTCCATCATAAAGGAGAACAAGGACTGCTCCTTGGTTTTGGATTATCCCCAAATGAAAGGTTCCATATTTCTTACGTATAAAAAAGTGGAAGGTAATATCCGTGAGTTGATGTTGGATGCTGAAAAGTTGACCTACGAACATGTGGTTAAGGCCGATCAAATAGCACCAAAGGAATATATGCATCCAGAGGAGCGCGTGTACGGAAAGTTTTTTCAGGTAAGTGGCAATGCGGCCTCACAATCACAGTTTTATGTAACGGACAGTATCAACCATTTTGTAACGGGCTCGTTGTATTTCTACGCCAAGCCCAATTACGATTCCATTCTTCCGGCAGCCATGTACCTGGAAAATGATATTAGGAGAATTATGGAAAGCTTGAGTTGGAAGTAATCACTCGTTGGTTTCGGCCAGTAAGGCTTGTGCCCGCTCAATACTTCCGTTGATCTGTTCTTTTAGTGCCTTTACTTTCTCTTCTTCCTCGTTCAACCACAATTGTTTTTCCTCGGTAAGTTCTTTGCCGTTCAGGATTTCATCGGAATTGAATCGATCTCCAAAATTTTTCATCCACTCCATCATGGACATGTTGGCGGCTTGGAGGTCTTTCATGGCAACTTCATACTTCTGGCCTATTTCAGTGGTGTCAACCTTAGCCTTTAGTTGCCCGACCAATTTGCCCAAGGTCCCCATTTTTGGCATTACCTCGTCATGTATGGCCATTACCTGCTCCATTTGGGTAGGGCCTTCAGGGGCTTTTTTCTCTTCCTTGCAAGAGAAATTGAGAAATAGAACGGCACCAACAAGTATTGATAATATTTTCTTCATGGTTTTGAATTTGTTTCCAAAATTAACGATTTGATGGCTTAAATTTGCCCTCCAAACTTAGTTAAAAAGGAAGTCGGTCAAAGTGACTTTTGTCACTTTCGAAAAAATGGGATATGGTTATTTTTGGCTTTCTATAAATTGTGCCAAGGCGATAAAATTGGAGAAAGGTCCCATTCAAAATAAAACTTCACTGTCCTATACGGTACTTTTCATAATGTTGATTATGATCAGTAACCTTCGCTTTTCTTCCATGTACGTGTATTACAGTATCGATCGTGAAGGATTTATCGAACGGCTCTGTGAGAACAAGGATAAGCCTGAGCTAAAATGTGATGGTAAATGCATGTTGGCCAAAATGCTCCAGGCCCAGACCGATGAGGATGAACAACCCATGCCTATGATCGGTTGGGAGCAAAACTTGGTCTTTTGCCTCGATTTGCCAGAGTATCGTCTTCAAAATGCCAGCGCATTGCACAATGCATTTTTTCATTATTTCAATAACTACACTTACCATTTCAGTGATTCGCTGAACAAACCACCCATTGTTTAAGTTGTACCCTAGGCAGGCAAATTAGTGCCTTAATCGTATAATCTTAAACATAATACAACAATGAATATAAGTTCAATGACAAAACTTTGCGTTTTGTTCTTTGGGGCCGGTATGGCCTATGCACAGGTAGAACCAGTGCAAGATAGTACCACCAAAAAAACCATTCAGCTGGATGAAGTGCTCGTGGAGGGGAAAAGTAAGACCGACCCGGTATTTTCCATGTTCAAGAGTGAACCGGAAAAGAAAGTGGTTCAATCCAAAAATGTGGCAGACCTATTTAAGGATATCAATGGGTTTTCCTTAATCAAGAGGGGCAATTATGCCATTGACCCCTCTTTTCGCGCCTCCCAATATGAGCAGTTGAATGTACAGTTCAATGGAGGGACCAAGGTAATGCATGCCTGTCCCAATCGTATGGATCCCATAACCACCCATGTCATTCCAGAGGAAATAGAACGGATTGAAGTGGTAAAGGGTCCCTATACCTTTAGATATGGCCCCACCTTTGGAGGTATTGTAAATTTGGTGACCCAAGAAGTTGAAAAACAAGAAAAGGGGTATCATGGCAAAGTGAATTTTGGTGGAGAAAACAATGGGAATGCCATCACCACATTTGCCAATGTCAAATATGTGGATGATGTATTTGATATAAACCTCAATCTGGGTTATCGGGACTTTGGAAATTACGAGGATGGGGATGGCAATGAGGTGCCCTCTTCTTTTAAAAGTACGGATTATGGGCTACAGGTTGGATTCAACCCGAGCGAAAAACAACGGTTGCAAGTTGGGTTCAGGCAGTCTTTTGGGAGGGATGTCTTGCATGCAGGATTGCCCATGGATACCGAAAAAGATGACAGCAACGTCCTGTCCTTGGATTATAAGTTGGATAATTTGACTGGAGGCCTGAAAGCCTTGAGTGCCAAATTGTACCGTAGCCAAGTGGACCACGTCATGACCAATGAGTTAAGACCCAGTTTTATGATGACAGAAGCCGTTTCCGAAGTGGATGCCACTACGTTGGGTGGTCGTCTGGAATTGGAATGGCGACCTACCGAGGATTTCAAATTATATACAGGGGTCGATGCGTTTTCGGTAGGAAGGACTGGAAACCGTACCCGTTTGGTAAAGCGCAACATGAATGGTGATCTATTGCCTACACCCATGGAATTTGTGGATGAGGTTTGGCAAGATTCCCAAATAGATGATTATGGTGTTTTTGTGGAAGGAAAATATCCTATTTCCGAGAAGCTTTTGATGAACGTGGGCGTTAGATATGATATGGTGCATTCCAAAATCGATGCCCCTGCGGATGATTTTGTGGCCGAGTATCCTGATTTGGATACCCGTACAGAGAACAATATCAGTACCACGGCTTCCTTTAAGTACATGGCCACTGAAAATTTGCTGCTTGAACTGGCCTATGGAAGGGGTGTGCGTTCCGCAAATATGATCGAACGGTTTATTAATCATTTTACGGTGGGCCAAGATCCATACGAATATGTGGGAAACCCTTATTTGGATGCCGAGGTGAACAATCAATTTGAGTTGGGAGTGAAGGCCAAAACCAATTTTGAAGGGTATGCCATCAATGGATTGGATTACGGTGCATCCGTATACTATTCCATTTATGACAATTATATAGTTCCGGTCATTGATCCTGATCTGGACAAGAAGTATATGCCCACGGCAGAGCCAACTGATGTAAAGAGATTCATCAACTTGGATGAGGCCTATAAAACAGGATTTGAGGTTTTTGCCCAATTGGCTTTTTTGAACGATTTTACCTTTAAAACGGAACTGTCCTATGTGTATGCCAAAAATCAAGACTTGGATGAGTCGCTGCCTTTGACCCCACCTTTGGTGACCCGTTTCAACCTTGGATTTGAAAGGGAAAAGTTGTGGGCCAGAGCCACCTACACCATCACTTCCAAGCAGTCAGAAATTGCTACTTCCTTTGGAGAGCAGGAAACGGATGGATACGGAGTCGTGGACTTGACTTTTGGTGCAAAACCGTTCAAGCATTTTACTGTTGGCTTGGCGGCTTCCAATATTTTTGATGTGACCTATAACAACCACTTGAATTTCTCTTTTGTGAACCAAGCGGACTATGGCAGGGTGCCCATCAATGATCCAGGTCGGAATCTATCGGCATTTGTGCAGTATAGTTTTTGAGATATGGACAAACTAAAAAGGGGCGCTATTTGAGCGCCCCTTTTTTTATACTTGCTTGTGAAATTTATTTAAAATCGGAGGCCTCCACGCCTTCATTTACCTTGATTTCCTTTACCATGAACTCAAAGTTTTGTGGCCCCATACTTTGTATGATCTTGAATGGGAATTTGATACCCGATACCTCTTGGTAGTCCCCATAGCCCAAAGTACTGGTCATTTGCTGGCCTTGTACTTCCTGTGTGTTCACCTCTTGTACCTTTAGGCCGGTTTCCACGTCATAGTAGGCTGTTTTACCTTCACTGATTTTCAATTTATAGGCTTTGGAATCCCCTACAGGTTCAATTCCTTCCAAGGAAACATTGCCTGCGGCCAAATAGTTCAATTCTGGGAAGGCAGAAGATTCTTCCTTGATTTTTTCAATTTCTTCAGGAGAAAGATCCTTGCGCTGACCTTGAACAACGGCATAGCCGGAATCGCCGTCCAATACTTGTTTGGACATGGAGTTCCCCATCACTTTTACATCTTGCATAAACTGGTCCTTGGTGGTCTTTTTCATTTCAAGCTCCAGTTTCATGCCCTGCATTTCTGCTTCGGCCACCATGGAATAAGATTCCACACCATCCAATTTGGCTTTACCGCCAATGGCTTCAATGTATTTTTCAAGAATGGCATTGGCATCGACTCCTTCCGGGATTTCAGCTTCGTAATTTGGTTTTTCCGTTTTGTTGGCATATTTGTCATAGTACAATACAGGAACGGTTTTTCCTTTGAAGGAGACCTTTTCAAGGTTTTCCATTACATCGCTTCCCTTACCGGTTACCACAACTCTTGCGTTGCTGGTGGTCAAATGTTTTTTGGCCGCTTTTTGAACGTCTTCAACCGTAACGGCATCCAATCGCTCCAAATAGGTCTTGTAAAAATCCTTTGGCAAGTCCTCTGTCTCAATGTTCAAAGCGTAATTTGCCACGGTTTCTGGTTGTTCAAGTGCCATGACAAAGCTACCGGCATATTTTGCCTTGGCATTGGTCAGTTCCTGTTCGGATACCGGTTCCGAAGTAATCCGGTCTATTTCTTCCAGAATTTGAACCAGGGCACTGTCCGTAACTGCATTACGTACCTGTGCATATGCGTTAAAACGCATAGGGCTATACTTGTTATCGCGAATCCCGGAATAGGAACCGTAGGTGTATCCTTTGTCTTCCCGAAGGTTTTTGAACAAACGGGCTTGGGAGCCTCCCCCCAAAATTCGGTTGGCCAACAAAGCGTCCAAATAGTCCTCGTCCTTCATTTTCAGGTTCGTAATGTTTTCAATAGTCACTTCGGATTGTACTGCGTTGGGTACATCCACAAAATTGATTTGGGTGTACTGCGCATCCGTGGGGTCTGAATAGGTAAAGGAAGGAGGCACGGCCTTGGACCAAGGAGTGAAATATTTGGTCACCAATTCCTTCACGTTGTCGAACTCCACATCTCCGATTACCACCAAATAAGCGTTGGCAGGCACAAAATAGGAACGGTAGAATTGTTCCACGTCCATCAAGGTCACATTGTTAACGGTCTCTTCGGAGGTTATTTCCCCATACGGATGGTTTTTCCCGTAGGCAAGAGCTGCCTCTACCCTATTTGCAATAGCGGAAACATCTTTTTCCTCCGATTTTATTCCGGTAAGCAATAATTCTTTTTCCTTTTCGAATTCCTCTTGTTTAAAATCTGGGTTTAAGGCTGCATCTGCCAAGAGTTCAAGAATTCTTGGGAAATATTTGGAAAGACTACTTGCAAAGGCACTTTGGTTGCCAATTGAAATATTTGCCCCCAAGAAATCCACTTCCTCGTAAAAATCGTCCTTTGGAATATTTTTGGAACCCTTGCCCAACATACTTCCGGTTAGACTGGAAACGCCTGCCTTATCTCCTTCCAAAATAGGGGGATTGTCAATGGTCAATTGTACACGGACCCTTGGCAACTTGTGGTTTTCCACCACCAAGACCTTCAGTCCGTTGTTGAGTTCAAAACGGGCAGGTTCCTTCAGGTTGATCTCTGGTGCAGGACCTGGCTGAGGCTGTTTGCTCCTATCTATTTGTGCATATGTGGCTGTCATGAACAACGACAGCGCGGTCATCAGTAAAAACTTTTTCATCTTAATTAGCGTCTTTTTGAGTTGGTAAATATTCCAATTCCACTCGTTGGTTCACCTTCAAATATTTTTTGGCCACTTCCATGATCTCTTCACGGGTAATGGAGCGGTAAATGTCAATTTCTGTATTGATAAGGTTGGTGTTGTCCTTCAACATATAGTTCTCTGCCAAGGAATTGGCAATTCCCTCAACACTGCTGTTCGCGTTTACAAAGTTGTTCTCGAACTTGTTCTGTAATTTTTGATAGTCCTTTTCAGAGATCAAATCCATTTGAAGTTTTAGGATTTCCTCGTCGATTTCTTTTTTGAGGTCCTGGATGGTATTGTCTCCAACAGGAAGTGCACCTACAATATAGGAACTGTAATCTTCGGCATCAATAGGTACTGAAAACACTTGAAGTGCCATTTTTTTGTCGTCCACCAATTTTTTGTACAACTTGGAACTTTCACCATCGCTTAGGTAGGTAGAGATCATATTGATCACATAGGCGTCCCTTTGTCCTTGCCCAGGGGTTCTATAAGCCAATAAAATGGCTGGAATTTGAATGTTTGGATCTTGATACTCCGCAAAAATGGTGTTGGTAATGGGATCTTCCTTGATATCCGGCCTTTTGATTTCGGCTCCTCTAGGAATGGGCCCGAAGTAATCTTCAATCATTTTTTTGGTCTTTTCGGTTTCAAAGTCACCGGCAACCACCAAAACAGCATTGTTGGGTACATAATAGGTTTTGTTGAATTTTTTGAAATCATCCAAGGTGGCGCTGGCCAAATGATCCAAAGAGCCTATTACACCCCATCGGTAGGGATGCTTGCTGTAAAGGTTTTTCAACAATTGCTCAAAAAAGGCGCCGTAGGGAGAATTGTCGGTACGCAACCTTCTTTCTTCCTGTACCACCTCTTTTTGGGTATCCACACCAACCTGTCCGATGATTGGATGAAGTAAACGCTCCGATTCCAACCATAGTCCGACTTCCAGACTGTTGGAAGGGAAAACTTCATAATAGTAGGTACGGTCCAAGAAGGTGTTGGCATTGTTTCTACCACCATTGGCGGCGGTAATTTGATCCCATTGACCCCTTTCAATATTTTTTGTTCCTTCGAACAAAAGGTGTTCAAAAAAGTGGGCAAAACCCGTTTTGTCAGGGTCTTCATCCTTGGAGCCCACATGGTACATTACAGAGGTAGTGACCACTGGGGCCGAATTGTCCTGGTGCAAGATCACGTGCATACCATTGTCCAGGTCATACTCTTCAAAGGTTACTTCCTGAGCGGAAAGCATACCTCCGACAAAGAGCAACGAAAATGCAGAAAACAAATGTTTTTTCATTCTAATAGTCAGTATTTAATTATAAGATAGTACTAAAAAGGTTGGTAGCAATTTCTTGATTGATGTTACGCTAAAAATAAAAAAAAAAAAAAAAATGGTTGGCATGAAGGTACTCTTTTTAGGGTATTTCGCACAATAATTGGCAAACATTCAGTAACTTAAACACAACATCCAAAAAACATCAAGATGAAAAAGTTAACCCTTCCGATTCGCTTTGGGATTGTCACCAGCGCTGTTTTGATAGCCTATTTTTTGATCTTGGTCCTGATGGGGAAGCATACCAATGTATTTTACAGTTTATTCAATGGAGTAATCACTGGTTTTGGAATCTATGAAACCATAAAATATACCAAGCTGAGGCAAGGAAAAGGCTTTGGCTATGGAAATGGCTTTACCGCGGGTGTGACCACGGGTTTTGTGGCAACCTTGTTGTTCACCATTTTCTTTGCCATTTATGCCACAGAACTGGATACTGAATTTTTGGACAAACTATCTACCACATGGTCCAAAGACTACAAAAACTTTCAGGGAATCGTATTTTTTACGGTGGCGATAATGGGCTTTGCCACGACCTTGGTGTTGACACTTTCCTTTATGCAACTCTTCAAATCTTCCAACAACGGAAAAAATTAGGCTGAAATGCCTGAATAATACTTGTGGATTAAGGATTTAGGAGTATATTTGCACCCGCTAATTTTAATAAAGCGCAATAATTTTAATCTAATCAAGGAATTATGTACGCAATTGTAGAGATGGCAGGGCAGCAATTCAAAGTTGCAAAAGACCAGAAAGTGTACGTTCACCGTTTGCAGGAAGAAGAAGGTAAGAAAGTTACCTTTGACAAAGTACTTCTTTTGGAAGACGGAGGAAACGTTACCATTGGCGCCCCAGTCATAGAAGGTGCAGCCGTAGAGGCCAAAGTAGTGAAGCACCTTAAAGGAGATAAGGTAATCGTTTTCAAAAAGAAAAGACGTAAAGGTTACCAAAAGAAGAATGGTCACAGACAATATTTGACCGAGATCGTGGTTGAAAGTATTGTTGCCAAAGGTGCCAAGAAAGCGGCTCCTGCAAAGGCCAAGGAGGAAAAGCCAGCTGCTGAGCCAAAAAAGGCCGCAACCCCAAAAGCTGAAGCTCCAAAAAAAGAAGCTCCAAAGGCAACTGAGGACTTGGGTTCCAAAACAGTGGCCGAATTGAAAGAAATGGCTAAGGCCAAGGATATTACCGGTTATTCTTCCATGAAGAAAGCCGAGTT
>JAGQZL010000011.1 GCA_020434915.1 Allomuricauda sp.
CAAGACGATGGCCTTCAGTGCTATTTTAATCAGATTTAAAATCCTTGTTTTCATGCTTCGTTTTCTTTAGGTAGGGCAGCCAACTCTTTGGCGGCATCATGGATGTTGGTATTTGCCTCATCCTTGATGATGTGCCCGTCTTTTAGGACAATGGTCCTGCCACTGAATGCGGCAATGTCCGGTTCGTGGGTCACAAAGGCAATGGTCTTTCCCTTTTTGTTCAGGTCTTGGAAGAGGGCCATGATCTCGTACGAAGTCCTAGTGTCCAGGTTTCCCGTTGCTTCATCCGCCAAGATGATTACGGGGTCGTTTACCAAGGAGCGTGCAATGGCCACCCGCTGTTGTTGCCCGCCTGATAGTTGGGCGGGGGTGTGGTCCATTCGATCTTCCAAGCCTACCATTCTCAATGCTTCACTGGAACGTCTGTGGCGTTCTTCCGGGGAAATTTTACTGTTATAGATCAAGGGCAACTCCACGTTTTCAATGGCGGTGGTTCTGGGCAAAAGATTATAGGATTGAAAGATGAACCCGATTTTTTCATTGCGAATGGTGGCAAGTTCATTTTTTCCCAATTGGTTTACGGGAACCCCGTCAATATGATAAGTGCCCGATGTTGGGTTGTCCAAGCAACCTAATATATTCAGCATGGTACTTTTTCCCGATCCACTGGACCCCATGATGGTCAGAAACTCACCCTCATGGACTTTTAGAGACACTCCTTTTAGGGCATGGACTATCTCATCCCCCATACGGAAATCCCGTTTTAAGTCATTTATTTCGATGATTGTCTTTCCCATGGCATTGCTTAATTCTTCTTATTGTTGTTTCTTCCTGGAGGCTTTGGCATAAAAGGACTTCCACTGTCTTGTACGGTCTGTACCTCACCTTGCGCCACCGATTTTAAGCTGTAGACCAACTGGTCTCCTTCCTCAATGCCACTGAGGATCTGTACGTTAACCCCGTCGCTAGCGCCAAGTTCTACTTGTTTGGGAATTATGGACTTGTCTTTTTGGAGCACCCATAGCACACTTGCATTGGTTTGTGGGGGCATACCGTTTCCTGGCCCTGGCCCGTTTGGTTGTTTGCGCTCGATGTCCTCTTGCTCTTCATAGGCCATTAATAGGGTCATGTTGGGGTTGAAGTTAACGGCCTTTGCTTCGGCGGTCAACACATCTTTCAATTCCAAGGTATAAATGGATATGGTGGCTGTGAGGCCTGGTTTCAACTTTAGGTCAGGGTTGTCTGCTTTGATCACCACGGTATAGGTAACCACATTGGAGCTCACCGTAGGATTCAACCGTACTTGGGTAACGGTTCCATTAAAAGTCTCCCCTTGGTAGGCATCCACTGTAAAGGTTACACGTTGTCCTTCCTCCACTTGGCCTATGTCGGCTTCGTCCACATCGGCTTCCACCTGCATTTCCTTCAGGTTTTTTGCAATGGTAAACAGGGTAGGGGTGCTATAACTAGCGGCGACGGTCTGGCCTTCGTCCACATCCCGGGAGAGGATGACTCCGTTTATAGGGGAATAAATATTGGCATATCCCAGATTGGCCTGTGCCTTTTGGAGGTCGGACCGTTTTTGTACCACGGCACTTTTGGAGGCATTGAATTCGTATAGTGCATCGTCATAATCTGCCTTGCTCAACACTTGGTTTTCATATAGTTTTTGCTGTCGCTCGTAGATGTTTTTCTTATAGTCCCGTTCATTAACGGCATTGTCATAAGCGGCTTGGGCTTGTTCCATAGCAGCTTTTAGGTTGGTTTTGTCCAACTCGGCGATCAATTGTCCCTCGGTAACCTCTGTGTTAAAGTCCACATAGATTTTTTCAACAACACCGGAGACCTGTGTGCCTACATCTACCTGCGTGGTAGCCTCAATGGTTCCAGTGGCGGTGACCATGGTGGTCACGTCCCCTTTTTGGGCCAAAACAGTCTCTACCTGTATTTGTGAATCGGTACTGGTGGAAAATGAGTTGTATGCAAAAAAGGCAAGCCCTATGGCTGCACTTATGCCTAATATCCATTTGGTATTTTTTTTCATCGGTGCTATAATTTGATTTCGTTTCCTTGATAAAAGTCTAATAGTTCGTTGTACAGGATGCCTAGATATTTGGCCTGCAAATAATTTAGTTGGGCATTGGTATAGGTGTTTTGGCTTATTACCAAATCAGTTGTGCTCAGTGCGTTGAGTTCATACTTGCGCTGAGCCAGTTTATAGGATTCTTCGGCGGCTTCACTTGCAATTTGGGAAGCCTCGATTTGTTCCTGTGCCGATTGTGCATTTTGCCAAGCAGTCTCAATTTTTTGATAGAGTTCCTTTTTGACCGTTTGTAGCTGAAGTTTGGATTGTTCTATTCCAATTTTGGCATTGGCCACCTGTGCTTTGTTCTGATAGCGTGAAAAAATGGGAACGGTGAGTGACAAACCAATCCGTTGGTTGAAATTCACATCCAATTGATCGGTAAAGGTGAGGTCGTTGGTACTTGTGTATCCCGATCCCAGACTACCTGTTAGGGAAAGGGTGGGCAAGTACCCCCCTCTGGCAATGTCCAAATCCTTTTCGTTGATGGTGGTTCCCAGTTCAGAAGCCTGTACTTCTGGCATTCTCCCAATGGCGTTTTGGTACACCTCCATTTTATTGGGAACCACAAGACCTTCCAACAATGGGTTTTCCAGGGGTTTAATTTCCAGTTCAACCAATGGATCCAGTTCCAACAATTGCTTTAGTGCGATTACTTGTTGCGCATAACTGTTTTTGGCACTGATCAAGTTGGTCCTGTTAGTGGCAGCTTGTGATAGTGCATCGGTATAATCGATCATGGCAATGGTCCCTGCATCCAATCGTGCCTTGGCCCGTTCCACTTCCTTTTCGGAGGCAAGCATGTTATTCTCGGCCACTTCAATGCTTTCCTTGTTATAAAGGATTTGAAGGTAGGCTTCCAAAATACTCAGTGTAATATTGTTCTTGGCCTCCTCCACGTAAAGATCGTTTTGTTCCACCATCAATCGGTTTTGCTTTACGGTGTTGTTCAATTGGTTCCCGTTGAAGAGGGTCACGGATGAACTCAAGCTTAAGTTGGTAGCTTTTATCTGTTGGGAAACAAAATCACTGGTAATGGGGTCAATGGTGGATCCCCATGAAAAGTTTTGTGAGGCGCCACTGCTCAAATTGGGCAGTTTGGCGTATTTGGATTGGGTGAGATTCACTTCCGAGCCATTTTTTTCCAGCTCTGCCTGTTTTATGGTGATGTTGTTTTCCAATGCATAGGAAATACAATCTTCCAATGACCATATCTTTTTGGTGGACAGGGAATCGATGTCCTGCGCCCAGGTTAGGAAGCCCATTAGGAAAAACAATAAGGTTGCCTGAATCTTCATTGTTGTACATTTTAATCCAAAGCTCCGAAAATGGACTACCCAATTTTGTTGGAATAGATGTTTGAAGGCAGTTATTCTACCAACCTATGGATTTGATCGATGGAGTTTTTGGTGTTTTTTTTCAACCGTGCAAAATGCTTCAAAATGTATGAGGTGGTGGATTTTTGGGCGCTTTGGAAACAGTTGTTGATAACCCTGTGGATAAAGAATTTTGGAAGGTGATACCTGTCAGATTTTTTCTGAACCCTTGATTTTATGTTTGTTCCCGTGATTTTTTTGGCCTTAAAAAATGAATGTTGATAAAAGTGTTGAGAACCTAAAAGGGCCAATGTAAAATCAATGTAAAGAAAATAGGAATTTTACAATCGAGCTTAGTAATACAACTCCAAACCGTTTTTCTCATGCACATTATTCATATCACTAAAAGGGATTTTAGTACGCAAACTTTTGACCTAAACAAAATTACGAATGCCATTTTGAAGGCCATGACCGCTGTTGAGCACGGTCAGATCAATGATGCGCAGGCCATTGCCCAAAGCGTGGAAAAAGTGTTGTTGGAGCGAAAGAGCAAGGATGACCATTATGTGCCCACCGTGGAAGAGGTACAGGATGTCGTGGAGAATGAATTGATGAACAGCGAGTTCCATGATGTGGCCAAAGCTTACATCATCTATAGGAACAAAAGGGCCCAAATGCGCCAGACCGACATTTTTGAAAAGCGCATCAACCTAAAGCCATACGAATATCCACAACTGTATGAATATGTTCCTGCCATCCGTCACTCGTATTGGATCCATACCGAATTCAATTTTACAAGTGACATCCAAGATTTTAAATCTGGATTGTCCGATGTGGAGCGCAGTGCCATCAAGAATACCATGCTGGCCATTTCCCAAATTGAGGTGGCTGTAAAAACATTCTGGGGAGATATTTACCAGCGCATGCCAAAACCGGAAATAGGATCGGTGGGAGCCACGTTTGCAGAAAGTGAGGTAAGGCACCACGACGCCTATTCGCACTTGTTGGAAATCTTGGGCTTGAACCAGGAGTTTGAAAACCTGAAGAAAAAACCGGTGATTATGAAAAGGGTGCAGTATTTGGAAACTGCATTGAAGAATGCCAAAAGTGATAACAATAAGGAATATGCGGAATCCATTCTGTTGTTCTCTCTTTTCATTGAGCACGTTTCCCTGTTCTCCCAGTTTTTGATCATCATGGCTTTCAACAAACACAAAAATGTATTGAAAGGCATTTCGAACGTGGTAGAGGCCACTTCTAAGGAAGAACAGATTCACGGTGATTTCGGAATCGATGTCATCAACATCATTAAAAAAGAGCACCCAGAGTGGTTTGGTGGGGACTACAATGCCATGATCCAAGACATCTGCGAAAAGGCTTTTGAGGCTGAAAGCATGATCGTGGACTGGATTTTTGAGGAAGGGGAATTGGATTTCTTGCCAAAAGCCGTAGTGAACGAATTCATCAAGAACCGATTCAACAATTCCTTGGAAAGCATTGGTATTCCCAAAATTTTTGACATCGATGAAAAATTATTGGCACAGACCGAATGGTTTGACGACGAGATTATTGGAACAAAACACGGAGACTTTTTTGTAAAAAGATCCATCAACTATAGCAAGAGAACACAAAGTATAACCAGCGACGACCTTTTTTAAATTATGGAGAACAAAACCAACACCCCCCACATTACTGACCAAAAACAGGATAACAAAACCCAAGATCTTATCAACGCCAGAAAGGATGCCTTGGCAAAAATCAAGGCAAAGGAAGAGCACGGTGGATTTGAATGGTTGAACGAATACAGTCGTCAATTTTTGGCATCCGGGTATTTGACCGAGGGAGTTACCCCAGAGCAACGTATTCGTGAAATTGCCGAAAGGGCAGAGCAGATTTTGCAGATGCCGGGCTATGCGGACAAGTTTTACAACTATATGTCCGAGGGATATTTCTCGTTGGCTTCCCCGGTATGGTCTAATTTTGGGAAAAGACGTGGGTTGCCCATCAGTTGTTTTGGTTCCCACATTGATGATGACATGGGGAACATTCTCTACACCCAATCCGAAGTGGGCATGATGTCCAAACTAGGTGGTGGAACCTCTGGGTACTTTGGAAAAATCCGCCACAGGGGCGCACCTGTAAAAAACAATGGACAGGCGTCTGGTGCGGTACACATCATGCAATTGTTCGAATCCATGGTAGATGTGGTCAGTCAAGGTTCAGTACGTCGCGGCCGATTCTCTCCTTATTTACCGATAGACCATAATGATATCATGGAGTTTTTGGAAATCGGGACAGAAGGTAATCCCATTCAACAATTAACGCATGGGGTAACGGTGACCAACGAGTGGATGGAGCAAATGATTGCAGGGGATGAGGATAAGCGTACCGTTTGGGCCAAAGTACTGCAGCGTCGTGGTGAAATGGGTTATCCGTATGTTTTCTTTACGGACAATGCCAACAATGGTGCCGTGGATGTGTATCAGGAGAAAGGACACCGAATCCATGCCAGTAACTTGTGTACCGAAATTATGTTGCCATCCAATGACAACTGGTCCTTTGTCTGCGTGCTGTCAAGTATCAATGTATTGCACTACGATAAATGGAAGGATACGGATGCGGTGGAGACCATGGTGTATTTCTTGGATGCCGTGATTACGGAGTTTGTGGAGAAATTGGAAGTCTACCGAGATTCTTCAGATCGTGATGATAGACAGACCTTCCTCTTTATGGAAAGGGCCTACAATTTTGCCAAGGAAAACCGTGCCTTGGGATTGGGTGCCCTAGGATGGCATTCCCTATTACAATCCAAACGCTTGGCTTTCGATAGCCAAGAAGCTTACAACCTGAACAGTGAAATTTTCAAGGCCATCAAAGAACGTTCGTACAAAGCTTCTGAACAATTGGCAGAACGTTTTGGTGAGCCTGAAGTATTGAAGGGATATGGAAGAAGAAATGCAACCTTGAACGCCATTGCGCCTACGACTTCCTCTGCATTCATTTTGGGGCAGGTATCCCAAGGAATTGAGCCGATTTGGTCCAATTGCTACGTGAAGGATATCGCCAAGATCAAGGTGACCATCAAAAACCCTTATTTGATGGACCTGTTGGAAGAAAAAGGCCAAAACACTGCCGAGGTTTGGAGAAGCATTCGGGACATGGATGGCTCCGTACAACATTTGGATTTCTTGACCGAGGAGGAGAAAGCAGTGTTCAAAACATATTCCGAGTTGGATCAGTTGGACATTATCTACCAAGCAGCCAACAGGCAGAACCACATTGACCAAGGACAATCGGTGAACATTATTGTACATCCGGATATGCCCACCAAGGAGATCAATAAAATCCACGTAACCGCTTGGAAACTAGGATTAAAATCCTTGTACTATCAGCATAGCATGAATGCGGCACAAAAATTCAAGCAAAAGAAAGAGTGTACTAGCTGCGAGGCATAGTATAACTTTAATCAAGCAATAAAAGGGAGGTTCCGAATGTTTTCAGGACCTCCCTTTTTAATTTCAGCAGCAATAAGGCTTGAAAAAGTTGCCTAAAAAAATTCTAAAAGACATTTTGGATTTTAAAATTCCTTAGGAGTTTAACATTCCTTGTTAAGGAATATTTTACGCTGATTCTTTTCATTTTAACAGTTCCTTACGAATTTCAAATATTGCTATATTCGTATTTTTGCATCCATAAATTATAAATATCACAAAAAACATGGCTAAAATCAGTTATATCACAATTTTTATGATGTTTTTAGGGACGGGACTTCTTCATGCCCAGCAAGATATCGTAACTGGACCAAAGGCAAAGAATAGAAAGCCCTGGAAAGACCCAAAACCCCAGTCGGTCATTGTGGTAAAAAAACATGATCATACGATACAGACAGGCCCCTTGGCAAAAAACAAAAGGCCCTTTGAGGATGTTTGTGAGACGGTCCCTGTGATTTTTAGGGAAAGAAGAAAGTTAACGGGACCTTTGGCCAAGAATGCGCGTCCTGAACGAGGAAATTACTGGGAACCAGAAACTAAATGACTATCAGGAAAATTTAGCATTAACAAAAGATAAAAACGAGGCCCGCTAAAAAAGTGGGCTTCGCTATTTTTGTTTATAAGTATCATATAATCAATTACTTTCAAATTTTTATAAAACTTTCTAAAACGGGTATGGTTCAAATTATCCCAGACTGCTACAGAAGCTTTCATCACGAAACTCCTATTTCACAACAAGTCGACAGGGGGATACAACATAACTTCCCTTTTATCCTGTGTTCTTAATATGTTTGAGTAGTCTTACTTCGTAAGATAACCTCATCAACTGAACTATGCAGAAACCCCAAGCCTGGAAAAAACCAAGAAATTTCCTGTTGACCTTTCTTTTTATAGTTGCTTCAGCCCAAGTGGGATATTCGCAATTGTGTACAGTTGAGGCTGGTCCCGATCAAGTTTTTACCCAGCTTTCCCCTGTCACTTTGGATGCGGATGCTCCTTTGATAGGTTCGGGGACGTGGACCCAGCTATCCGGCCCTTCGTTGGTCACTTTTTCAAATGCAAACGATCCAAAGACCCAGGTGTTGAACATGGCTCCTGGAACCTACATTTTTGAATGGACCGTTTCGGATGTTACATGTATCTCTGCCTCGGATACTGCTGGAGTTTCCATTGTTGGGGTTGATTTGGAAGTGGATGCTATTGCAAGCAATTCCATACCAAACATTGGTGAGGTGGTGACCTTTACCATCAACCTGAGCAATTTAGGGGATGTGGATGCCACCGGGGTTTCTGTGGAAAATTTTGTACCGACAGGTTTTGATGCATTGAGCGTTACGGCAATTGATAATGGAGGGACTTTTAATTTTGGATCCCGCACCATTACCTGGACAGGGCTCAATGTTCCTTTGGGAACCAATACCATGGTACTGACATTTGATGCAGCTGTATTGACACCAACGGGAACGACAGCGGAATTTACCCATATAGCCGAGGTTACTTTTGCAGACCAACTTGATTTGGACAGTACACCCAATAATGATGACGGAGACCAAAGTGAGGATGATGAAGACTCTGTAACAGCGGCACCTTTGCAAGCCGATCTTTCACTGACCAAATCGGTGGTGGGCAACATCCTTAATCCATATGTGGGAAGTCAAATCAGTTTTGAGATATCGGCGACCAACTCCGGTCCTCATGATGCCACCAATGTTGTTGTGGTGGATCAACTGCTATCAGGTTTTAGTTTTGATTCCTATACTGCCACGGCCGGAACATATAATTCAGCAAATGGTTTTTGGCAAGTGGGAACATTGGCCAATGGAGCCACTGAAACATTGGTCATTGATGTGACGGTTAACCCGTCGGGGATTTATACCAATACTTCACAGGTGATTGCATCCGATGCCTACGATATGGATTCCACACCCGCCAATGGAGTTTCTTCCGAGGATGATCAGGGAGATGTGGTGGTGGTGCCGGAAGCCATAATCGACCTTTCGCTGACTAAAGAAATTAACAAGTCGCCACCTTTGGTGAGTGACAATGTGATGTTTACGCTATCGGTCACCAATGATGGGCCGAGTGATGCCACATCAATAGAAGTTACTGACCTTCTTCCTTCAGGATATACCTTTATTTCGGATAATGGAGGGGGAGCCTACAATGAAGTATCCGGTATTTGGAACATAGGCTCTTTAGCAAGTGGGTCATCTGTAAGTTTGAATATTTTGGCCACCGTGAATGCTTCTGGAGACTATGTGAATGTCGCAGAGATAACAGGACATGACCAGACCGATATCGACTCCACGCCCAACAATAATATACCAGGAGAAGATGACCAAGACGAGGTGGTGGTCGTTCCAGAACCAATAGTGGATGTTTCCCTGACCAAAACAGTGGATGAACTTATCCCGGAAGTAGGAACGGATATTGTATTCACGGTATCCGTTACCAATGATGGACCCAGTGATGCCACCAATGTTGTGGTTTCGGATGTATTGGCCACAGGATACCAATTTGTTGGAGCAGTAGCCTCCAGTGGAACTTATAACCCAAGCAATGGATCATGGACGGTGGGGAATTTGGCCAATGGTGCCACCGAAACGCTAGATATTACAGTTACGGTATTATCCACAGGCACATACTCTAACACGGCTGAAGTAACCAACGTGGCCGAGGATGATGTGGACTCCTCTCCAAACAATAACAATGGGGCAGAGGATGATCAGCAGACCGTAACCCCTATTCCAATACCGGTTTCCGATCTTCAATTGCGGAAATCTGTCAATGTTTTGAGTCCATACGTGGGTCAACAGGTTAGTTTCAATATCAGTGTTACCAATTTTGGCCCCAGTGATGCAACGGGCGTTGAGATCATAGATCAGCTGCCTTCTGGATACACGTATGTTTCGCATAGTTCAACGGCAGGAGTTTATAATTCTGCTACTGGCATGTGGACTTTGAACGCTACACTTTTGGATGGGAATACGGAGACGTTGAACATTGTGGCCGTAGTGAATCCGGCAGGAGACTATTTCAATGTGACCGAAGTATTTGCTTCGGATAACGTAGACCCCAATTCCACACCCAACAACAATAATTTCTTTGAGAACGATTTGGATAGCGCAGGAACAACACCCATACCCTCGGCGGATTTGAATTTGGATGTCTCTGTGGATAATTCAACACCGGATGTGGGCACGAATGTCGCATTCACACTCACACTGCTAAATGAAGGGCCCAGTGATGCCATCGGTGTAGTAGTGGAAAATAGACTGCCATCAGGCTATACTTATATTTCAGACGATTCAGGAGGGACGTTCAACCCGGCTACCGGATTGTGGAATGTTGGCAGTATAGCAGCGGGAAGTCAACTGGAATTGAATATTCTGGCTGAAGTAAACCCATCCGGCGATTATACTGATATAGCTGAAGTAGTGGCGGCCATTCTTTACGATTTGGATTCCACACCCAACAACAATATTGGTTCCGAGGACGATCAGGACGAACAAATGACCAATCCACGACACGTGGCCGATGTATCGATTACCATGAATGTGGACAACTTGAACCCAGATGCAGGGGAAGAAATCGTGTTCACCGTTCAAGTGACGAACAGTGGCCCTAATGATGCCACAGGGCTGGTCATTGAAGATCAGCTGGCCAATGGATATCAATTTGTTTCTGCAATCACCACTTCTGGGATGTATGATGAAGTAGCCGGTTCATGGGATTTGCCCATGATTGCCAACGGAACATCGGAAACATTGCAGATTACGGTGGCAGTATTGCCTGTAGGGGAATATAAAAATACAGCGGAGTTGATTGCGGTGGATACCTATGATCCAGATTCCACGCCCAACAATAACCTAGGTTCCGAAGATGATCAAGATACGGTAATTCCTGTGCCACAGAGCTTGGCGGATTTGTCCATTTCAAAAAGTGTGGACAACCAAACCCCCAATGTGGGTGATGTGGTGCGATTTGTGGTTAGTGTAACAAATAATGGTCCATCAGCTGCATCAGGGGTCGTGGTGACCGATCTGTTGCCGCAAGGGTTTTTATACCAATCCCATTCCTCAACAGCTGGGGTTTATGATCCAGACACAGGTCTTTGGAATATCAACCGGACCATTTTGGACCAAGACACCGAAAGTTTAGAAATACTTGCCATGGTAAATGCACCCACGGATACTGTGGATGAATACTTGAACAATGCCTATATATCGGCAAGTAATTTTGTGGATCCGGATAGTGATCCTTCCACAGGACCTGAAACAGATGATCTTTCCGATGGCGTAGCCGATGATGACGAGGCCAGTGCCTATGTAATTCCACAGACCACGGATTTGGCCATTACAAAGGTGGTAGACCATGCATCTCCCAATATTGGTGATGAGGTGATTTTCACCATAACCGTAACCAATCAAGGTGACGTTCCAGCCACAAACATTGGCATAGAAGACCAGTTGCCTTTGGGGTACAGGTTCATAGGCTCCCAAGCATCGTTAGGTTCGTATGATGACGATTCAGGCTTTTGGGAGATTGCGATTTTGCAAATTGCGGAAACAACCACTTTGGAAATCACCGTGGAGGTCTTGGACTTTGAAGATTATCTGAACCAAGCAAGCCTGGCCTATGTGGATCAATGGGACATGGATGTTGCCAACAATGAAGCGGAAGCTTTTGTGGTACCCACCTGTTTGGTGGTATACAATGAATTTTCGCCGAATGGGGATGGGGTCAATGACTTTTTCAAGATTGATTGTATTGCACAATATCCAAACAACGTATTGCAGGTATACAACCGATGGGGAACCATTGTGTTTGAGTCCCGTTCGTATAAAAATGATTGGGATGGGACGCCCAATGGTAGGGCTATTGTTCAAAAAGAAGACCAATTGCCAGCAGGGACGTACTATTATGTGTTGGATTTAGGGGATGGTTCCGAACCAAGAACCGACTGGTTATACTTAAACAGATAAGATGGGGATTTTTAAAATAATACATATTGCAAATAGAGTATGCCAACTGGGCATCTTTATAGTGTTGTTGGCTGTCACCCAGGTTACGGCCCAACAAGATCCCCAGTTTACCCAATACATGTACAATACCATGAGTGTAAACCCGGCCTTTGCGGGTTCCAATGGCCATTTGAGTGCGTTGCTCATGCACCGCTCCCAATGGGTTGGGATCAATGGAGCCCCAAATACCCAGATTTTGGCAGTGGATTCTCCTCTGGAAAACAAATTGGGCGTTGGAGGCGTGTTGACCCATGATGCATTGGGGCCTTCTTCGGAGTTTTCTGTGGATGGCAATGTTTCCTATACCATTCAATTGGACAGTACCAACAGGAAGCTATCCTTTGGATTGAAACTGGGTGGGCGCATCTTTAATGTGGATTTTTCCAAAGGCCTAACGGAAGATTCCGATGTGGCATTTCAGAATAATATAAAGGGCAAATTCTTCCCGACGATTGGAGCTGGAATTTATTACAATTCAGGCAATGGCTATTTGGGATTTGCCATACCCAATTTCTTTTCCCAAAAACACTATGATGGGCAGGAACAGGAAATTGCTGCAGAGCGGTTACACTACTACCTGATAGGGGGGAAGGTCATGGACTTGACCCCAGAAGTGAAGCTGAAGCCAGCCTTTTTTGTGAAATGGGTGCCGGGAGCACCAATTATTGCCGATGTTTCGGTAAATGCCTTGTTGAAAGAAACTTTCACTTTTGGTCTGGCGTATCGATGGGATGATTCTTTTTCCACCTTGTTGGGAATGCAGATCAATGCCAATTTGAGTGCTGGGTACGCCTATGATCTAACGTCTTCAAATTTGGCGGCGTATACCGGTGGATCCCATGAATTGTTCCTTCGGTATGAGTTCAAATCGACACAAAAGCAACTGGACCCACCTACTTTTTAAGCCCTAACAGACCGGCCTCCAACCATAAAATGTCTGTATCTTTACCTCACAATCACTGTTTTTATGGAGCGGAATGAGCTATATCCCATTTTTCTGAAGGTTTCCAATCTGAATGTTCTTATTGTAGGGGGAGGCAATGTAGGTTTGGAAAAACTCACCTTTATGTTGAAGTCAAGTCCCAATGCACAAGTGCAAATGGTGGCCCCTGAATTTTTACAGGAAACTTTGGATCTGGCAAATAGGCACAAGGTTGAAATAATTCGGGAAGTGTATCAAAAAAGGCACTTGGAAGGAAAACATCTGGTGATTGCCTGTACGGATAAAACGGAGGTGAATGAGGAAATATATCGAGATTGCAGGGAAATAAACACATTGGTAAATGTGGCCGATAATCCCCCGTTCTGTGATTTTTATATGGGAGGGATTGTTACAAAGGGCAATGTAAAAGTGGCCATTTCCACCAATGGAAAGTCACCTACCACGGCCAAAAGGTTGCGTCAGTTCTTCGAGGATGTCATCCCGGAAAACATAGATGATTTGGTGAAGAACCTCAATGAATACAGAAAGACGCTAAAGGGCAATTTTGAAGAAAAAGTGGAAACATTGAATGAGTTTACCAAAGGCCTGATCAACAAGAAGGATTAGAAAAATCATCTCGTTTTCAAGTACCTATAACCGTTTCATGGCATCGATCAAGTCATCCTTTTTCTTGGGGGATATGTTCACTTGCATATCATTGCTCATGATCAAATACCCTCCATCGGATTTAATGTATTTCTTTACCTCTTTCAAATTGATGAGATAGCTGTTGTGCACACGCATAAAGTGATGTTCTCCCAAAAGATTCTCATATTCCTTCAAATGTTTGCTCACCAAAAGGGTGTTGTTGTCCTTAAGGACAAAACTGGTGTAGGAACCATCGGCCTTGCAGGCAATAATATCTTCCAACGCTATGAATTCCATACCGGCCGTGGTTGCCAGACATATTTTTTCCGGACGCACATTTCCCCTCGATATGCTTTGCATCAACGTATCCAATTGTTCACGGTAAACATTGGTGTCCATTCGGTGTCTGGCTTTTTCAACAGCCTGTTGCAGTTCATCCAGGTCTATCGGTTTAAGTAGGTAGTCCAGAGAGCTGAACTTTATGGCTTTTATGGCATACTTTTCAAAAGCGGTTGTAAAGATTACTTCAAAGTTGGGGTCTTTTATCTGGTTCAGGACATCAAATCCCACACCAGTTTGCAGTTCAATGTCCAAAAAGACAACATCTGGGCTGTAAACGGAAAGCACCTTCACGGCTTCATCTACCGATCCAGCCATGGCAATGACCTTGACGTCCTTGCAGAATTCTTCCAGCATGGATTTTAATGTCTCCCTGCTGTGTTTCTCATCTTCGATGATTACTACTTTTAGTTTCATTTGGTTGTTTTTAGGGGTTATGAATTCGAATGATCACTTTGGTTCCGGATGGGTTCCCGGTAGTATCGTATTTGTCCACGATTTCCACAGTGTTTTTGTTTTCTTCTGTTTTATCCAGCATTTTCAATCGCTTTTGTGTGATTTCCATTCCACGGGATTTTCTTCTCGTATCTTTCTTTTTGGATTTGGCGGGGAACCTTCCCACACCGTTGTCCTCAATTTCAAAAACATGGTATTCCCCTTGTGTTAAAATACGAATGAAAAGAGACTTATCCCCTTTCTTTTTGCCAACAAGACCATGAATAATGGCATTTTCGGCAAAGGGTTGCAGCAGCATCAAGGGAATTTCCACACTATCGGTATCCAAAGTGCCGTCAATTTCAATAGAATATTGAAATGCTTTGTCAAAACGGAGGGATTCCAGTTCCAAATAAGAGCGAAGTAGGTCAATTTCTTCGGTTAGCGAAACGGTTGCTTCCCGGGAACTTTCCAAAACATTTCTGGCCAATTTCCCAAATTTGGATAAATAAGTAAGGGCCGATTTTTTGTCATTGTTAAGAATGAGGTGTTGGATGGAACTCAGCGCATTGAAGATGAAATGGGGATTCATTTGGGCACGAAGCGCACAGATTTCTTTTGACATGACTTCTTGCTGTAATACCAGACTGCCCTCGTGTTCTTGTTTGATCTTATAGGCAAGTCCCAATGAAAATATGATGATCTCAATCATAGAACCAATGATCATGTGATATTTATTAATGGTGAAGAGGTAGGCCAAGGCACCTGCCATATAGAAAAAAGAGCCGGTTACAACGAACAAGGCCAATCGATCTTTGAATTTGATGAGCAAATAGACCATGGAAAAGAATCCGAACAAGGTCATTACAATACGCTGAAGGTTTAAAATGGTATAATGCGTCACATAATTTTCAGAAATATATGCCCAGAAATCTGTAGCGATCAAAAGGATCAAAAACACTACAATTCCCTGCATGGCCCGGTGCAACAATGGATAATTTTTTTTAGTGTCCAAATAAAATATAGCAAAAAGGACATAAAAGAGATTGATAAGTACTTGGGAGATAACAATGCTCCAATAGCCGAGGGGGTGATCATAAAAATGGTTGTATCCAGGAAGTGTGATATTGTCCTGTACAAGATAAAATGCAGAGAAGACTACATAGAAGGCATAAAATAGAAATTCAGGTTTCAGAATATTGAAATAAATAATCAAGAACGTTAGGAAAATAATCCCGCAGGCACCTAAATAAATTTGATCGGGAAGTATAAGGTTCAGGTCCTCTTTGGTATAGTAATGGGTAAAAAACCGATTGTTGGAGTTGGAAATATATTCAAATCGAGGTTCATTGGGAATTGGGAAGGTCAAATGTGCTTCTAGGTAGAGATATCTTTGGTCAATCAGATTTTGTTTGGTGAACTTAACTCCCGGAGTATAGATCATAGAAGTTTTTGCATCCAATTTGTTGAATTTTCCAATGGGTCTTTTGGTCACACTGCCATTTTCATTAAGATATAGAAAGGCCTTGCTGAAATACGTTGGGTGTAAAATCCATTCCTTTTGGGAGGTAAGAGTATCCAGTTCGTTTGAGAAATCCAGTTTAAACCAATATACAGCCTGCAGATCATTTAGTTTTGGATTACCTGATTGGAAGGTAACACCATGCTTTAATAAGTCCTCAAGCTCAAGATGCTGTTCGTTTACTTTTACATAGACAAAGGGAATTTCTTTTGTTGCCCGATCGATAGTCAAGGATTGGGCAAATGCATTTGAATGGGAAAACAATAACAGCATAAGAAATAAGCCGCTTAAAAGGAAAAGGGATTTAGGGGTATGGGGATGTTTTTTGTTGGAATGTAAACTATGGGAAATACTGGATTTGGGTAGATTGGATGGGATCCAAAAGCAATCCCAAGGGACAATATTTTTTATAGCATGGGTCATTCGGTTGTTTGATTCAATCTATATTTTAAAAGATTTTTCTTATAAAATTTGCAAGAAAAAATTTATTTCATATATTTGGTGTATACTGCTGGATATACGCTATTGTAATGGCCGTTCTTAAAACTGTGGGCCATTCTTTCTTCTTGAATTGATTTTGGATTAATTGTAGGTACAATTTGCCAAAGACTCAAATTATGGCTGTCTTAAGATAAAGCAGATTTTTGTCTTCTAACTTATTGGGAAAAAGACAATCGTTAACTTCTTAAATTACAATTTTTTTCGGGGGAAGTATTTAATTTTTTGTCCTAAATGTTTCAAATATTGAAACTTAAGTGACCGTGATAAAGCTTTTCATGGATAGGAGGTTTATTTTTGCATTCTAGTTTTTAACAATGACCAATTAAATAACTCACCATTTTCTTTCCCTACCATTACTGGTGCGCAGCATAACCCCATACTTGCTTTCAGCTATGAAGGAATTACTCATGGTGAGTTTTGATATAATTTGGTGGTAACGTCATCCTGGTTACACCAAATTAAATTTGTGGGGCTGCACAATCTTCATCGCCAGAAAAGAAGATGGAAACAATGATGTCTCCGTGCAGCCCAATATTTTTGTTTTCAGTTCTTTCATCATTATTTCTGTTGGTAAATCTACCGTGGTTGCGCCAAAAGTTTTCATGCCATTTGATGTAATTGGGTTTTGAATTCATGGATGAGCCTTTCGGGTTTATATGCTTCCCTGGATTGTTGATTTTTTAAAACAAAGCAGGACTTCTAAATGGAAATCCCGCTTTGACATATATAAATGAACACTAAAGATTCAGTCTATGCAGTGGAATACAGTTTACCTTCTTTGGAATCAATTGATGAAAAAGGATTTGTAATCTTTTTAGGTTTTAAGGCTTTAAAATGACCTTTGAAATCTATAGTGGCTATATTGCTGAAATAGCCCAACATATCCTCATAATCGTGGATGTTGACACCTGCCTTGGTAATGCCTTTATGTATGGGAGACTTTTCAGGTTTTGTTCCCCAATCCCCATAAATTCTTTTATCCCTGGATTTAATGATGAGTATTTTTAACTTGCTCAAGTGCCATGCCGGCACATAAAAATTCGACACCCCGTCCTGCAGTGACTTAAAAGTAACATACACTTTCCCGATATTTTTATAAACATGGGCAGTGTACCCCAATGTGGCGTTGTTGAGAGGGAGTTTAAGGCAATTTTCCTCAGATTCCAGATAAAACAACATGGGGTTGTTCAAAAGGACTTCTTCCGTTATTTGTGGAACATCCAATGTAAAGGACCATCCCGGAAGATGTTCCCTAATGTCAAAAGATAACAACTCGACGGTATTGGAGCTCATGAGCCCAATATTTCCGTTGGCACCCATATTCAAGGAAGACGGTTTGTTGAACAGATACAGGGGATATCCTATAATGATGATGGCGCAGATAAGCGTCCATATAATGGTTAGCAGCAGCATAGGTTCTTCTATTTGATTACAACTTGGGAACTTTTATCATACCACAAGTAACAAATTAAAGAGCAGCATTTACCCTGTGAATATATGGATGCCCCTTCCCAATTGACGGATAAGATTTCAACGATTAAGTGTTTGTTTTTACAGGTGAAATACATTGAATTTCGTGTTAGATTGAACACGTTCAGCAAAAAAAGAGACAACCATGTTTTGATTATACCGATTCATGAATTTTTATGTTGTCCAAGAACATGCATCCCAATAAGATTATGGAAAATCCGACCCAAAAAGTTGGGTTTTAAGAACTGGATTCTTTAATGCCATCGCTGTTTTCCAGTTGGCCCAATACTCCCATCACATCGTAATTGGCAATTTTTCGTGTACTATAGTTCCGTTTTATGTGGTTTACGTAGGTATGGATTTCCAAAGTGTAATAGTTCTCCAGTTCAAAAATGGGGTCTTTTACAATTTCAGGGTTCTTGTCAGCTTTCATCCTTCCATAGGATCTTGCGTGGTATACAATTTTGTGGCTATTGTTCTCGGAATCCATCCATTCTATGGTCACTTCAATAAAATCATCCATTCGCTCCCTTAGCCTGTATGTGGCCTGTTTGGGGATTATTCCAAATTCATATTCGGATTTGATCAAATCCAAAATCCATTTTTCAAGAAAGTTGTCTCTCATTTCAACTAATGTTTTAGGTGTTCTGTTTTCTGGTCCAAAGACCATTTCTAATTTTATTTTCTTGAGGATGAATTTTCAGCGCTCTTATGGTAAGGGGCAATCGTTTTGGTATTTGATTGCCCCAGTGGTTCTGAAGAGCTACTTTGAGAGGTTGAAAACAATGTATGGGGTAAGTTGGGGAATAGCTTTTCTATTCGTTCATATGCAATAATTCTTTAAACCATGCAATGGTGTTTTCCCGGGCCTCGTAACTTTGGCTAACATTGTCCATATCAAAACCATGCCCTACGTTTTTGTATAGGTGAAGTTGAATAGAGGCTCCTTTTGACTCAAGAATACCACACATACACAGTGTGTTTTCGGTTAAATATCCTTCTTCGGGTATTTGATATAGAATGGGTGCATAAGGGAAATAGATATTTTCTTCCATGGCATCTTCGTTACAGGGATTGGTGCCCCAGTAACCGTATCCGGATGATCCGCCATAGTAGAATACCCCTCCCGCAAAACCTTCGGTGGGCTTTGGCACTGGAGGCATTACACCGGAAGAAGTAGTGTAGTCCTTCCCATCAAAGCTTTGGGTCCATTTCCAGTCGTTGGGAGTCTTGTCGGTATCGTACAATGTGGCGGCAAGGGCGGTGGCACCATCGGAAAAGCCCAATATTCCTATATCCGTTGGCCGTATTACAGAGGTTTCATCCGCATATTTAAGTTTCTGCAATAATTCAAGAGCGGCATTGGCATCTTTTGGCCTTACAAACTGGGCGCTTATCCTAAAATTGTTAGGGGCCTTTGTCCACTTTCCGGTCCGTGAGCTAACCCCTCTCCCGGAATAACTGTCCACAAAAGCACCAACTATGCAATTTTGGGCCAAAAGATCTCGCCATTCCGAGAATTGACTTGACAAGGTCTTGGATAGTGGGTCATCATTCTTCCACATTCCACCCGATCCGTGCAAAACAACAACCGCAGGGAACGAAACATCTGGACATCCTTCCGGTATGGAAAGATAAATGGGAATCCTGGTATTGTCTACCAACACATCAACAATGGTATCCTTGGTGGAAGCGGAGATATTTACTTCCCCTACTTTTGAGCCAAAGGGGAATTTACTTTCATCATCACTGCAAGACATGAAGAGTGCTAGAATGATGGGGAGGATCAGTAGGTTGAAAGTTACAGTTTTGTTTGGGAAAAATTTCATATTCAGATAGTATTAATTAACATCAATAAGTGCAGCTACAATTGGAAATACCTTGGAAAAGATCAATCCCAACAGTTACAACATGGGTACCCTGTGAGTAGCCCAATAGTTCGTTCATGATTACTTGGTAACTATAACCAAAATAAAAATCACCTTTCTTTAGCCCCATGATGGGTGCAACATAAAGGGGTTTTCCCAATTGGTCATTTAAAAAGCGATAAGTGAAACCAACATAGTAATGATCTAAAAAATCTAACCATTTAAATTTGGTGTTGATATCGGTGACCGATCGGTTGTCGTTTTCAAAATATTGAAAGAACACAGAAGGTTCTATCTCAAAGTCCGATTTTCTATGTCTGCGATATTTGTAACCGGTGTAGAGATAGTAATTACGCAAGGTATTTGGTTCAAATATGGGGTTAAACTTGCTGAAATCCTTGTTCAGTATGTTCGATACATTCAGGCTGAGATAGAAATTGCCCCTCCTATAAAGCGTTCCTAAATCAAAGTTTGGGTTACTGGAAGCACGGTCGTTCACCACGGCTTGATCATCGTTTCCTTCAAAATTTTCAATATCTATCCGAAATTGATTAAGGTTGAAGGAAAGGGCCAACGAAAAGTAATTTTCCTCATATTTATCAATGGTCAAATGGTGGGCAAATGATACTTTCCCTCCTCGTTGCTTTGTTTCTCCATTAGAGTCATTGTATAATACGATTCCGATACCAGATCTGTTTCCAAGTCTAACATCGGCGGACAATGATTGGGTATCCGGTGCATCTTTGACACCCACCCATTGTGTGAGTCCGTTCATTCTGACCTTCACATAATTTCCAATGCCCGCGTAAGAAGAAGACATTAAAAAAGGATTGTCAGATAAATATTGGGACAATTGTGGAACCGTCAATTCCTGTCCTCTTGTTGAAATAGTGCTCATAAGAATCAAAAAAAACAATAGTTGCTTCATTATAATTTTGTTCAATTTTATCGGTACAACGTAAAATGTCCGACATACTCCCTTCCAGAACCATCATTCAATTTCACAATGTACCAGTAGTCACCAGAAGGCAATGGTTTGGATTCATAGGTGCCATCCCATCCATTGTCCAAAGGCCCAATAATTTTTATTTTACGGCCATATCTGTCAAAAATGTAGGTTTCTATTTCAGGGAACAGTTCCATGTTTCTTGGCTTCCAATAGTCATTTTGGCCATCATTGTTGGGAGTAAAGAAATTGGGAATGGATATGTCTGCAAAGTTTAGGGTAATGCTCTTTGTGGTTTCACAGCCCTTGCTATCCATAACCCTAACATTAAAGGTTCCACTTCTATCAATGGTGTAAGTATTTGAAGTACTGCCTGCAGTATCATCAAAGTAATAGGTGTACGGCGCTGTCCCTCCAGAAACATTGGCTGTAATCTCATTCACATATATGCTGGATAGTGAAAGCTCCAATTGTTCCACATTTTCAATGGCAAATCGGGTTTCTTCCATACAACCATTGTTGTGCATGATGAATAGACTATGCTCTCCCGGACTGATGTTCTCAAAATCAGGACTCATTATGAAATCATTAGGATTTGTGGAATCAAGTGCATAAAGAATATTACTGCTTATGGAAGTATCAAACAGTGTCACTGAAATGGTGTTTGATGGCAGATTGGCATCGCATAGGTATATAGGCTCTACGGATGCACCAAGATTCGGTCCTTCGGACAGAATTTCAAAGCTGGAACTGGCATCACAACCATTGTCGTCGATAACATTTATCTCATAATTTCCCAATGATAGCCCATCAATGGTAAATGAATGGCTATTGAAGACCATGGGGGTCATATTGTTTAGTTGAACTGTAACTGGCAGAACAGCATTGCCAACATTTATGGATGCAGAACCATCATTGTTTTCCTGACAAGTCTCATTCTGAATACTGGTTGATATAATAAATCCGTTGATGGTCACGGTGAAGGAGCTCTCGGCGGAGCAGTTCGGTGTGGTGCCTGTCTGGTTGTAGACGTACAGGGTGGTTGTTGTTGTTATGGCGTCAGATCGGACGAGCGCCGTGCAGGCAAAGAGT
>JAGQZL010000120.1 GCA_020434915.1 Allomuricauda sp.
CACGGAACTTATCTATAAGGGCACGAGAAGTATGGGTGTGGTCATTGTCAACATATCCAAAGGAAATGTTGTTGATCTCATAGGTGGCCGCATTGGAAAGAATGACCAATTGCAGTAGGGGCAGTATGAAAATGATGGGCAACATGCCCTTGTTCCGAAAGATTTGCCTGAATTCTTTGTTTATGATATATAGGATTACCCGCATGCTATTCCAATCTTATTTTATATTTTCTTACACTAAGTCCAATGAAAAGAAGGGTCATCCCCAAGAGGACCAAGGTTTCTTTCCAAACAATGCGTATGCCCACACCTTTGAGCATGATTCCCTTGACGATGACTATGAACCATTTTGCCGGTACGATATTGCTGATGACCTGAAGGGGAACGGGCATGCTGGATATTGGAAATATAAAGCCTGATAAAAGGATCACCGGTAACATCAGCCCCATCAAGGAGATCATCATGGCCATTTGCTGGGTGGTCGAAATAGTGGAGATCAATATCCCCAGTGCCAAAGAGGTGACAATGAACAGTACACTTTCCAGACCTAACAGGAACAGACTGCCATTGACAGGGACATGGAAGACGAAAATGCTTAGTATGACAATGGCGGCAGCATTGATGATGGAGAGAAAAATGTAGGGGAACACCTTTCCAATGATTACCTGAAAGGGGTTCAAAGGGGATACCAATAAAATCTCCATCGTACCCAATTCCTTTTCCCGGGTTATGGAGATCGAGGTCATCATGGCCGATACCAACATAAGGATGACGGTCATGACCCCAGGCACGAACATGTAAACACTTTTCAGTTCCGCGTTGAAGACCATCCGGGATTGGGGAACGATCTGATAAACCAACGTTATGGACCGGTTCTGTTCCTCTTGGTAATTGGAAAGGATGGAATTGATATAGTTACTGATCGTGTTGGCTACGTTGGGATCCGTCGCATCCGTCACAATTTGAACCTTGGCCGTGTGTTGTTTGATCAGTTTTTTACTGAATTCCTTTTCAAAATAGAGCACGGCCTTTACCTTCCCGTTTTTAAAAACTTCCTCAATCTCCGCTTCCTCCTTAATGTGTTGGAGGATACTGAAATAATCCGATGACGATATTTTTGAGATGATCTCTTTGGTAGAGGCATCCTGGGACCGATCTAGAATCGCGATGTCAACATTGTTGATCTCATTGGTGATGGCAAACCCAAAAAGCATAATCTGTGCGACGGGCATCCCGAATAGGATGAACAGGGATCTTCTGTCCCTGAAAATATGGTAAAATTCTTTTTGTACGAACCCGAAAAAGCGTTTCATATGGTAACCTGTTTAACTTCTTGCCAATTTTAAGAATACCTCGTTCATGGAATCCGAACCAAAATGGGTCTTTAGGTTTTTTGGGGTGTCCAAGGCCTCGATATTGCCATCCACCATGATGGATACCCTATCGCAGTATTCTGCCTCATCCATGTAGTGGGTCGTCACAAAAATGGTCGTGCCATTGTTGGCCGCCTTATAGATCATCTCCCAAAATTGCCTTCGGGTAATGGGATCCACCCCTCCTGTGGGTTCGTCCAAGAAAACAATTTTTGGGTCGTGCAATAGGGATACCGAAAATGCGATTTTCTGTTTCCATCCCAACGGTAAAGATCCCACCAGACTATGGGCGACTTTCTCCAGGCCCAGCTCCTCAATGAGCAGGTTCGATTTTTGGGAGATCCGAGCCTTGGACAACCCATAGATTCCCCCAAAAAAGCGAATGTTTTCCTTGACGGTCAGATCATCGTACAGGGCAAATTTTTGACTCATATACCCGATGCTCTTCTTGATGTCCTCTGTTTGGGTATATACATCGAATCCCGCCACATTGGCTGAACCAGAACTGGGAGCGGAAATGCCAATCAGCATTTTCATGGCAGTGGTCTTCCCGGCGCCATTGGCCCCCAAAAAACCAAAGATTTCCCCTTTCCTGACATGGAAACTGATCTTGTTCACCGCGGTGAAATCACCAAAAACTTTGGTGAGTCCCTCTACTTTTATTACTGTTTCTTCCTTCATTGTTTTGCCAATTCCATAAATGTGTCCTCAATCGTTGCCTTGGTCCTTTCGATATGGATGTTCTGCAGCCCTTCATTTTTTAAGTATGTCCTGAGCTCCAAAGGATCGAACCCATCCCGTTGATCCGTATAGTGGATGTATTCCCCAAAGGGAAATACACTGTGTTTATGGGCATAGGCGTTCAATTTTTCGATCAATAGGTACGTGTTGTGGGCCCCAACGTCGAAAATGGGTTTGGGATAGTGCTCCACAATGGCTTTTGGGGTGTCGATTTCAAGGATCCTTCCATTTTGGATGAGCGCGATCCGATCACATAGGGCGGCCTCGTCCATATAGGGGGTCGACACGAGAATGGTAATTCCCTTGTCCTGTAATCTTTTGAGCATTTCCCAGAATTCTTTTCTTGAAACCGGGTCAACACCCGTTGTGGGTTCGTCCAGGAACAGCACCTCGGGTTTATGGATCAAAGCACAGGAAAGCGCCAATTTTTGCTTCATGCCACCGGACAATTTGCCCGCCCTTCGATTTTTGAAAGGTTCTATCTGAACATAGATGTCCCGGATCAAATCGTAATTCTCTGCGATGGTCGTCCCAAAAATCGTGGCGAAAAAACGAAGGTTTTCCTCGACAGTGAGGTCCTGGTATAGTGAAAATCTCCCCGGCATGTATCCGACCTGTTTTCTAATGGCCTTAAAATCGGCAATGATATCGTACCCCGCAACGGATGCCGACCCGTGGTCGGGCAGGAGCAAGGTGGTCAATATCCGAAAAAGGGTGGTCTTACCAGCACCGTCAGGTCCGATCAGCCCAAACAGTTCCCCTTGGTCGACCTGAATGGAAATGTCATCCAAGGCATTGACCTTTCCGTAGGATTTGCTGATATGATCTATACGAATGGACATGGGTATGGGTTACTGTTGTTTTGGTTTCTTAAATCTGGACAGCTATTCAAAAAATTCATAGTATCCATTTAAATGCTGTTCAATATCATGTACCCTTTGAACCCCTGATGCCTCACTGTCGGTATTTTGCAGGGCTTCGATTTTTTCGATCAAGGGATGGAGCCAGACATGCAAATTGTCATGGGATGGGCCGGTCATGGTACATTCCTTTACAATAGTATTTTTAAGGTGGTTGAGGTCATCCCCCAATGCTTGGTACGCTGATACGGAACCGCCGTTGAAGCCGTTCAGGGCAGTGAGCATCTTGGATACTCCCAGGGTGGTCTCCGCATTCGCCAGCCATTTGGATCCATGGTTCAGTTGGATTTCATTGATCCATGCATCATGGGCTATCGGTACATTTGGAGAGGCTTCCTCGATCTGGACTTGATCTGGGTTGCTTTGGGAATCGGAACTTTGTCTGTTCGGATTATCTTTGCAGGAATGGAGGAAAATGGTGGTTGTACCCAACAGCACTGCCATGCCTCCCCAACCCCTGGTCTGGAGATTTGATTTTTTGAACGAACCCCATTGGATCAGCAAAAATACAAGTGCCCAAATGATGGCCCGGATTTCCATGGCCCTAATGCTTTCTTTGGCCACATGGTTTGTAAACAATACGAGGAAGATCAGGACGGAGATATGGGACAACAATAGCAGGAGTACAGAACTTGAGGTTGACCTAGATCGATTCCAAATAAGGTAAGCTACCAGTAATGACAGGGCACCTAGCACAATATTGTAGACCAACAGTCCCTTTAGGACAAAATGGCCTGCTTCGTGGATACCGAGAAGTAGCAAAGTTCCCATTATCAAGGAAACGGCGCCCAACAGGAATACTAGGATCATTGCAATAAAATGTTGTAGTTTCATAGGATGTCTTTTTTGGATTAAATAGATTGGTTCGCAATCCACATTTCGGCGGGCATGCCAATTTTGAGGCTTCCATCATTTTTGACCTTGACCTTTACAGCGTACACCAAGTTCACCCGCTCTTCCTTGGTCTGTATGATCTTGGGCGTGAACTCCGCAGATGCGGATATCCAGGATACTGTGCCATCATAAGATCTCATTGAATCCACATCATCGATCTTGACCGTGACCGATTGACCGATCTTGATGTTGGGCAGTTGTGTTTCGCTGATATATACACGGAGTTCCATTTCATCAAGGTTGGCCATTTTGAACAAGGGCTTACCGAAGATTGCGACTTCACCAGGTTCGGCATATTTGACCAATACCGTACCGTCCAATGGACTTTTCACGATACTTTTTTCAATTTGGTCTTCAATCTGCTCGATCTGGACCTCAATGCCCTTGACTTCATTGATAATGGGGGCGTTCTGGGTTTCGACACTCTTGATCTGTTGCTGTAGGATGCGTACCTTGCCCTGGATGTCGTCCAATTGCTTTTGGGTGGCCGCATTCTCCTTGATCAAGCTTTCAATGCGCTTCTTGTCGTTTTGCGCTACCTGCAATTCCTCTTGTAACACGTCCCGCTGGGAGAGCACGTTTGTTGATTTTGAGTAAATGGTTTGTTTTGCGGCCTTCAATTGATCGCGTTTCAACGATAATTGGATGGTGTCGATGACCCCGACAACTTCATTTTTTTCAAGGAGGTTTCCTTCCGCCACATCCAGAAATTGAATTTTACCGTTTGCTTCGGCGGAAACGGTGGTCTCCGTTGCCTCAAAGTTTCCATAGCCATCAGCGAGATCCCCTCCACCATTGCAGGATGTAAGGGAAATGACCAGGGCGAAAATGGACAATATTGTTAGGTCTTTTTTGGTCATAGGGACCTTAGTTGCTGCTCTTTTCATAAGTACCTTGTGTAATTTGATATTGAATCTGGTTCAGTAGTTTTTGTGTTTTGTGAAAGGCAAGGTTGCTCTTGGCCTCATATAAATTTGTGAACTCGGTGATATAGGCCGAGGAGGTGATCACACCGTTTTTTAGTTGGGATTCTGCCGTCTTGACCATTTTTTCAAAGCGGGGAATGATCTGTTCATCATATCGGATCAACTCCTCCATTTTGTCTATTTCGGATTGTAGGTTGACCAGTTCCAAGCCATTGTTCAGTTCAAAGGTTTCCTTTTGGGTATCGACAATGCTCCGGTCAATCTGTGAAGACTGTCTCTCTTTTCGGTTTTTGTTCCAATCAAATACATTCCAATTGAGTTTTACACCGGTCATGAAAAAGGAGTTGAAGGTATTGTCCAGCATATTGAGCCCTGGATTCCCATATCCGCCCTGTGCAAAAGCACTGATCTTTGGAAGTTTGGACTTTTCCAAAAGTTCGGATGACAGATCGACCTGGGATTTTTGAAGCTCAAAAAGTAGCAGTTCCGGTCTTTTGGATGTCTGATCGGGAATCACGGGAAAAACCTCTGGCCGCTGTAACAAGACTTGAGGTTGCAGTTCGGTACCGATTATCAGTGAGAGTTGCTGAAGCAATTCCAATTTTGACAGCGCAAGTTCTGTGTTTTGCTGATGGATCTTGATGAGTGCTACTTCCAACGCATCCGCTGATGATGAAAGCAAGGTGCCATATTTCACCCCGGCCTGGACCTCTTCTAGCCTTGCGGTCAATTGGGATTCCTTTGCTTGCAACAAATCCTGGTTTTCCTGTAACAACAGCAAGGAGAAATACAACTGGTTTACACGGCTTTTTAGTCCATATAAGGAAATTTCCACTTCCTGTTTCCCAATGGCAGCCTTGGTCTCCTTGGCTTTGATCGAAGCATCGATCAAACCTCCATGGTAAATCAGTTGATTGGCATCCAATGTCGTACGGTATTGGTCCTTATTTGGGGGGTCAATGGTAACATCTATCAATTGCCCCCCAAGACTTGTTACTTCGGACTGGTAGGTGGCTTGACCATTGAGATCCAATTTGGGCAGGCGATCCTTCTTGATCGCATCAATGTCAAGTTCCAGCTGTTCGGACAACAATGAGGTCTTTTTGGCCAATGGATAATTGATCTGGACCAGTCTCAGGCATTCGTCCAAGGAAATGGTCTCTTGGGCCTGGACCATAAATGGGAAGGAAAGGAGGATCAATAACAAGAGCGAACCCTTGTTTAGGGAAGGGAATATTTGCTTCCATGATACATGTTGTACGGTGTCACTTAGATGTTTCATTGTACTTTGATTGTATTAATGATCATTTCGGGAATCAATTTTTTTCGCTCCTCCATGAGCGCTTTAAAAGCGGTTTCATCCAAACCTAGAATACCTGTGACCAGGCCTTTCCCTACAAATGGAAATGCGGTCATGGAGATGAGGTTCAATAACAATTGCCTTGGGTCAATCGGCTTGATGACACCTTGTTCCACAGCTTCGGCCAATTGTTTTTGAAATGTGGATGGGTCGGGCATTACCTGATTTGCAAAGAATGTCTTGCCGAACTGCGGGTTAATGTTCACCTCTTGGATGATAAAGGTGGGTAGATAGGGATTGTCGGTCACAAAGGCGATGTAGCTATCCACAAATTCCCTGATTTTTTCGAAAATGGGCTTATCTGAATTGAATATGGTGTTCAGAAGGGGAGCCAATTCCCTAAACGCCTGCAGAAAAACCGCTTCGAACAATTTCTGCTTGCTCCGAAAGTAATAGTGGAGCATGGCCTTGTTGATGTTGGCCTCATCCGCTATTTCCTGCATCCGTGCCGCAGCGAGGCCCTTTTTGAAAAATACCGTCTTTGCGGCCTGTAATATCGATTTTTCAGTAGCTGTGTGTATCATGGACAAATATATTAACCATCAAATTTAACCAAATGGTTAATGAATATAAAACTGTTAACATAAATTTTGCAATTTATTGTAAAAGAAGCTTTTGGGTTAATATGGGAATTGAATCCACGTTCAGTCGATACCTGGCCGTTTAAGACATGTTTCCTTGAAGCTCTCCCTGATGGGAATTCGGATGTCCCAGATGATAATCTTGTTGCGCTGGACGGCCGTTATGCAGGCGACGTTCACGACAAAGGACCTGTGCACTCGGAGAAATTGATCGACAATCAAATTTTTTTTTGCTGAAAAAAGTGAAAGCCACATGGAATTAATGGCCATGGACTACCATGTCCCGGATGATGCTGAATGGGATTGCATTGCGCTTATTATGGGTTATGACCATTATTTTTTTAATGATACACTTCGATTGTCCCACATCAGTGTTCATTGAATATTGTTGGATTTTGAAACCACGGAGGATTTCTTTTACGACACAAGTTCAAGGAGGTACGATACCATCGCCATGATTACCAAATCCTTTATCCCTACCTTATGGGTGAGCATTCCCGTCATATATCCATTCCCAGATCATTCGGTGCGGATATTTTTGTTTTGCTGAATGAAAGTCCATCTCCGGGGATGAGGATTTTGTCGAACAGTTCAAGGGTATTGTTTTAAGTCCATTGGCCAATGGCTATTCAACAATGATCGGGTTTTCAAAAAATACGGAACGGACCATGTTGCGTTTTCATTATTCGCTTCCAGAAGAATTTGACGATGGTGATGAAGATGATGGGCCAAACCAATACAATTACTGCATCACCTTACTCTCTTTTTGAAATCGTAGTGAATACAGGGTCCAACATTGGAAAAAACAGTGACCTAGGGGGTTGGGGGTATGACCTTCAATCCGATTACTTGATCAATACCCAGAGCCTAGCTACCTTTGCGGGCATTCCGGAAAACATTTTTTTTGTACGATTGATGGTTGTTCCATTATGGCGGGAATCAGGATACCATTGTCCAGACCACGAATATCAACCCTTAATTTGTCCTATATCAGAAATCAATACGGGGCATCCCAAGGAATCTTGGTTGAAGAGACTTTCAATACATTTAATATAAATCTTAGCTTTGGTGATATTTGGTTTTTGAAACGCAAAATCAATTAACCTTGGTTGGAAAGCTTCCATCCTTCCAATTCTACTATTTTCTCTTGGACATTCAACTATTTCGTAGGAAGTTCAGAACTTACCAAGTTGAAAGGAAACAATATTGGTTAGTGAATTACTTTATTGAAGGAAAATCTATGTTTGACCTTTACATCCAATTGTATTGAACAATTATTTTTTGTATATAAATTGACATGAATTCCCTACATTTACCCTGTGAAAATCATTATTTCGCACGAAGATGTCCTATGGGATGTCCTATTTTGGGAAATTTGACATAATATTCTGGAAATTAATGGGTTGTGTCCTCTTCATGAGGTCAGTCATCCCGACGAACCGCCATATTGGCAGAAACAAAGCACTGTTAATCGTATGATTGTCAGTGCTTTTCATTTTTACTGTATTCATCTGATATCATGTGAAACCATATAAAAGGTGTAGAGTTCGGTGAATGGTTCGGTACGTTACTTGTGCATAATTTGGATAGCGTTTGACGCTGTTCATGGGTGTTTTGCAAACCCGTTTTGTCAAACCCGAAAATTATGTATTATGCGTAACGCCAACACATTAAAGGTTCTTCTCTTCACCAGGGACACTTCCAACAATCCTGAAAAATTGACCATTTATGCCCGTATCACAGTAAACGGGAAACGTGCCGAGATAAGCCTTAAACGCTATGTTGCGGTGAACGAATGGGACGACATCCGGGGAAGGCTCCATGGCCTGACCCACAAGGCCCGTTTGTTGAACAGCTA
>JAGQZL010000121.1 GCA_020434915.1 Allomuricauda sp.
GGTATGTATATGATTCAGATCATAGACGGAAATGCCCGCTTCACGCAATCTGTGATTGTAGAATAAACGCACCGGCGGTTGCTGCTGAAAGGCAGATAATTGCCCAGTAAAGAAAGAAAGGCCTTCCTTCACGGTTGTGGAGGAAGGCCTTTTTTTGTGCTTTTTTAGCCAAGAATCCTTAAATTAAGGGCCGCTTTAAAAACAAAAACGCACTGTATGAAGACCATCAAAGGCCCTGCCCTCTTTTTAGCCCAATTTATGGGCGATGAAGCTCCCTTCAATTCACTGGATAACATCTGCCGCTGGGCCGCCGGCCTGGGTTACAAAGGCGTTCAAATCCCTACCTGGGAGGATCGGCTGATCGACCTACAGCAAGCCGCTGAAAGCAAAGCCTACTGTGATGACTTGAAAGGCAAAGTGGCGGAGCACGGCCTGGAGATCACGGAACTGGCCTCTCATCTGCAGGGGCAACTGGTGGCCGTCCATCCGGCTTACGATTCCCTCTTCGACGGTTTTGCCCCCAAGGCATACCATGGTAATGCCAAAGCCCGCACCGAATGGGCCGTACAGCAGCTGAAGTGGTCCGCCCGCGCCAGCCGAAACCTGGGCCTGGATGCCCATGTGACTTTCTCCGGCGCTTTGCTCTGGCCATTCATGTACCCCTGGCCGCAGCGCCCCGCCGGGCTAGTGGAAATGGGCTTCAAAGAATTGGCCGATCGCTGGCGCCCCATTCTGGATGTATTTGAGGAGCAGGGCGTCGATGCCTGTTATGAATTACACCCCAATGAAGACATCCACGACGGCGATTCCTTCGAGCAATTCCTGGAAGCGCTGGACAGCCACCCCCGCGCCTGCATCAATTACGACCCGAGCCATTTTATCCTGCAGTGCCTGGATTACGTTCAGTTCATCGACTTCTACCACGAACGCATCAAGGCCTTCCACGTGAAGGACGCCGAGTTTAACCCTACCGGTAAACAAGGAGTCTACGGGGGCTTTCAGCCCTGGCTCAAACGCGCCGGCCGCTTCCGCTCCCTGGGCGACGGACAGGTGGATTTCAGCGCCATTTTCAGCAAACTTTCCGAATACGACTACGACAGTTGGGCCGTACTGGAATGGGAATGCTGCATCAAAAGCCCGGAACAAGGAGCGCGTGAAGGGGCCATATTCATTCAAGACCACATTATTGAGGCCACTACCAAAACCTTTGATGATTTTGCGGGTGCCGAAATAGATAAAGAGCAACTAAAACGAATACTAGGATTATGAAAAAACCAATTTTGTTGGCCGTTTTGGCCTTGACTTTTGCTTGTAAGGAAAAGCCAAAAGAGAATACCGAAGTCACAGAGGAAGAGGTGGTAGAGGTAGTGGAGACACCAGAATGGACCGTTCTGTTTGACGGTTCTTCATTTGATGGCTGGCATTTTTACAATGATGGGGCCGTAACCGAACCTTGGAAACTGGAAGACGGTGCCATGGTTTTGTATCCACCAGAATCACGCCCTGAAGGAGCCAATTATAATGTGGTTTCCGACAAGGAATTCACCGACTTTGTACTTTCCTTGGAATGGAAGATAGCCGAAGGAGGCAACAGTGGTATCTTTTGGGGAGTAAAAGAGGATGAAAAATATGGAGAACCCTATTTAACAGGTCCCGAAATTCAAGTGTTGGATGACGAAAGACATCCCGATGCCAAAAATGGAACCGACCGTCTGGCCGGGGCATTGTACGATATGGTATCGCCATCCGGAAAAGCGGTTAAACCTGCAGGCGAATGGAATGCGGTGGAAATCATGATCAACCACAAGACCAATGAAGGGTATGTAATGCTCAATGGAACCAAGATTGTGGAGTTTCCTGTTGAAGGAGAAGGTTGGGCCGAATTGGTGGCTAATTCCAAATTTGCCGATTGGGAAGCTTTTGGAGCCTTTGCAACAGGTAAAATAGGTTTGCAAGACCATGGTAATGTCGTGGCCTATAGAAACATTAAAATCAAAGAGCTCTAAGATGAATACATTGAAATGTACCTTCATAGCCCTCGCATTGACCGTTGGTTTTTTTGCGACGGCACAAGAAGTGGAACCCACCAAACCTGAAGAAACGGAACTTTATGAGCCGGTACCACCAAAGGTGGTTCCCGGAACCAACGGCTCTGCCCCCAGTGATGCCATTGTTTTGTTCGATGGTTCCAATCTGGACAATTGGATCAGTTCCAGGGACAGTACTGCCGCCAAATGGATCGTGAACAAAGATGGTAGCATGTCTGTGAACAACAGAACGGGTGATATACAGACCAAGCAGAATTTTGGAAGTGTCCAACTCCATATTGAATGGAAATCCCCCGCTGAAGTGCAGGGACAAGGACAAAGCAGAGCTAATAGTGGGGTGTTTCTAAATAACCTATATGAGGTACAGGTGTTGGACAATAATGACAACGATACCTATGTCAATGGTCAGGTAGGCTCCATTTACAAGCAACATGTACCCTTGGCCATGGCCTCGGTTCCAACAGGCGAGTGGAATACCTACGATATTATTTACCACGCCCCGGTATTTGAAAAGGGCCAAAAGGTAAAGTCAGGGTCGCTTACTGTCATCCAAAATGGGGTGCTGATCCAAGATCATGTAGAAATCAAGGGAACAACCCCCTACATTGGATGGCCCAAAAATCCACCACATGGCAAAGGACCGCTACGTCTCCAAGACCACGGGGACAACAGCAGGGTAAGTTATCGGAATATTTGGGTAAGGGAGCTGGATTAGCTCCCTCCCTTTTTACAATTGAGTACGGCCAAGGGGCCAAAAGCTATTTTGGTTACCTTTGGCAAAATTTATCATTTTATATGATCCAATCCATGACCGGTTTTGGGAAGCACGTAGTACAGCTTCCTTCCAAAAAGATTACCATAGAGTTGAAATCCCTCAACAGTAAAAGTCTGGACATCAATGCCCGGATTCCACAGGCATATCGTGAAAAGGAACTGGAACTGCGTAAGATGATCGCGGATGCCTTGGTGCGTGGAAAAGTGGATTTTGGGTTGTATGTGGAGATTACCGGAGAAGAGACCACGGCCGAAGTGAACCAAGGGGTCGTAAAAAAGTACATGGAACAGCTGGGCAACATTGCCAAAGGGGAGGACATCAAATTACTGGAACTGGCCTTACGCATGCCCGATACCTTAAAAACGGATAAGAACGATATTGACGAGGCCGAATACCAATCCATCACCCAAGCGATGGAGGAAGCTCTTTCTGAGATTATAAACTTTAGAAATGAAGAGGGAAAGGTATTGGAGAAGGATTTTTTGGAGCGATTGAACAATCTAACCTCTTTGTTGGAAGAAGTAAAGACCATGGACCCCCAACGTTTGGGAACTGTACGGGAGCGTTTGGACAGGGCCGTAGCCGATTTAAAAGTAGAAGTGGATGCCAATCGGTTTGAACAGGAACTCATCTACTATCTTGAAAAGTATGATATTACCGAAGAGAAGGTTCGCTTGGCAAACCACCTGAACTATTTTGAATCTACCCTGAAATCCAATGATTCCAATGGGAAAAAACTTGGTTTTATAGCCCAGGAGATTGGAAGGGAGATCAATACCATTGGGTCCAAGGCCAATTATGCCCCCATGCAACAATTGGTGGTACAGATGAAGGACGAGTTGGAGAAGATCAAGGAACAAATGCTGAATGTGCTGTAATGGAAGGAGGAAAGCTCATCATATTTTCGGCACCATCGGGCAGCGGCAAGACCACCATTGTTAGGTATTTGTTGGATCAACCCGAATTGAACCTCGCCTTTTCCGTTTCCGCAACCTCTCGTCCCCGTAGGGGTAAGGAAAAGCATGGGGTCAATTACTACTTTATGTCCGTTTCGGAGTTTAAACGCCATATCAAGAATGAGGATTTTTTGGAATGGGAGGAAGTATACAGGGACAACTTCTACGGTACCCTGAAAAGTGAGGTGGAGCGACTTTGGGCAGAAGGCAAGAATGTAATCTTTGATATTGATGTGGTGGGAGGCCTTCGCATCAAAAAGAAATTTCCAGAAAAGACCTTGGCGGTTTTTGTGAAACCTCCCAGTGTGGATGAGTTGAAGATCCGTCTCAAGAAAAGGAGTACGGAAAGCGAGGACAAGATCAATATGCGGGTGGCAAAGGCATCCGTGGAACTGGCCACAGCTCCCCAGTTTGATAAAATCATCAAGAACTATGATCTGGATGTGGCCTTAAAAGAGGCCCATGCTTTGGTGGCCGACTTTGTCGGGGCCAAACTACCGGATTCCAAAGACAGCTAGCCATGCAAAGGATAGGGCTCTTTTTCGGCACCTTCAACCCCATTCATATTGGCCATTTGATCATAGCGAACCATTTAGTGGAGTTTTCCGATTTGGATGAGGTTTGGTTCGTTATCACTCCCCAAAGTCCGTTTAAGACCAAGCAATCGCTTTTGGATGACCACCATCGCTATCAAATGGTATATGAAGCAGTACAGGACTATCCTAAATTGAAACCCAGCAAAATTGAGTTTGACCTACCGCAGCCCAATTACACCATCAATACCTTGGTGCATTTGAATGAAAAATATGGGGAGGACCATCAATTTTCATTGATCATGGGGGAAGATAACCTGAAAAGTTTCCATAAATGGAAAAACTACGAGACTATTTTGGAACTGTATTCCATTCATGTGTATCCCCGGGTCTCGGACGGTACGGTGGAGCATCAGTTTAAAGGACATCCCAAGATAACGAGAGTAGATGCACCCGTCATGGAAATTTCCTCCACCTTTATCCGAAAAGCACACCACGAAGGTAAAAATGTGCGTCCCATGCTCCCCGATGCGGTTTGGAAGTATATGGATGAGATGAATTTTTATAGGTAGTCTACCTTTGCTTGGCGGTAACAACCCCTACCATACTGTCCGCAGTGCCATAGTACAAATACCAAGTCCCTTTGTACAGAACCAACCCTTCCAAAAAGGTAGTGCCATCTTTGTACTGTCCAGATTTTTCAAATGGTAATTCCGGCTTTATAAAAGGCTCGTTGGTCCGATCGAGGAGTTTCCAAGGTTCGTTGGCATCAAAAAGGGCCTGTCCACCTGTGTAAATACGATTTCCTAAATTCTTGACCCCAATATTTTGGGAGTTTCCTGCATTGTAAAGCATTACAATGCCATCTTTGGTAAGTAAGGGAGGTGGTCCAGCTTCCACCAGCCAAGAATCAAAATAACCGGGCCTTGGACTAAGGACGGGGGCCAATTTTCCTTCATGGGTTTCAACGGGTTCCCAGTTGATGAGGTCAGTGGAAGTGGCCAACCAAACATGGGGCACCCCATAGTACATCCAATAGTTACCATGGATCTTGGCGGCGACCAATTTTCCATTTTTGATTTCCGTTACAATGGCCCCGGACTTGGTTTCCCGATCCAAATACATACCATTTTTATGGTTTTTGAAAACCGGGCCATGTTTGTCCCAATGCACTAAATCTTGGGAAGTGGCAACGGCCAATTTGGGCACTTTTCGATTCCATTGGGTGTACGTCAAAACATACAGACCGTCTTCCGTTTGTACAATGCGTGGATCTTCAACACCGCCGGGCCATTCGTTTTGCTTTTGACCATCTTCATTGGGATAGAACAAAGGCTTATCCCATTTTGAAAATGTTAGGCCATCCGAGGAAGTCGCTACCCCAATTCGGGAACGGTGTCCACCGATTTCCTTTTCGCCCAATTTTTCCTCGGCACGATATAGGACGTATATGGAATCGTTTTTTACAATGGCCGCAGGATTAAAAGTGGCCATGGACTCCCAATGCACCATTTGTTGGGTAATGGGATCTTTAAAGATGGACTCAGGATTTTTTTGAAGAATGGGTTGGGCGTTGTCAGGCCTTGCAAAGGGTCCCAACATCCAATCCTTCTTTTGCCCGTAGGTTATTGAGACAAAGATAAAAATGAGAAAGAACGATTTTTTTATGGCCATTTTTAGATTTTTTCAAGGGTGTCCGTTCCCAAGTATTTATTGTCTTTGTTCACGTACCAGGCTCTTATTTTAGGCATTTTTATCCCATTGATTTCCTCCATTCCACTTAGTAGGATATATTCCCCATCATTTTTGCTTTGGTCATGGTAAAACTGGTACACTTCCATCGCATAGGTCTTGGGGTCAAAATAGAAGTACCAATCATCTGTGCCCACTTCGGCATCATAGGTCACCTTCAAAACAAGGTATTCTTTTCCTTTAAAAGTCTTCTTTTGGACTTTTGGGTCCAATTTGGTGCCTGGGTCCTTCAATTTCATGGGAAGACCATAGAGATAGGTGTAGTAGTTCTTCATAAAGGTACCACGGTCACAACTCAGTCGAAATTTTTTAGCATCCTCTTCGGAAACGGTAGTATTGCCATTTAGTGTGATGGTGCAATCCGCTCCCTCCAAATTGTAGGAATAGGTATTCTCAGCTTGTTCCACCTTTAAAAGAAAGATCTGGTTGGGAAAATCAACTGAAATGGTACTGGTACGTTCGGGTCTATCCGGTGTTTCCATAACTACCTTGAAACTGGTATTCAGACTGTTCCAGGTGCCATTTGGATCGTGATAGGCAATGGCTTTTTGCAATACCTCATCAGCGGTAAGTTGGGCATTCATGGTCGGGATGAAGGTCAAGGCAATGACCACCCCTAGGAAAAAGTTATTTTTCATATCGAAGGATTATCGATAGGAAAGATACCAATTTATTTCTTCTCGATCTTGGCTGGGGTCACGGTGCTGTCATGCTCTGCATAGTACAGTTCCAACAGGTTCATCATGGCGGTGATCAAATCCTTGCTTTCCAACAAAAGGGAGAAGTAAAGCGTGGTGTTTTTAGGGCTGGATTCCTCAGTACGAGTCCGGGCTACCTGCTGGTCTATTTTTTGTGAAACCATGTCATAGAGCCCTTGTTTGGAGTTCAGAATGGCACCAATTTGCTCAAAGGAACGTTCTTCAAAAGCTTTTTGGGTCTTGTCGAAAATCTCTTCCAACTTAAAATCAATTTCCTTTAACTCTTTGATTTGGTTGTATTTGAGTTTTTTGTGGTTGTTGTGGACATGGTTAAAGCTTACTTTTCCAATGTATTCTAAGGATTGGGACATATCGGTAAGGTGTCCCATGGCATTGATGTAAAAATTACTGGCTCCCACATGGGCTTCGTCCAGATTTTTGATAAAGTAGAATGTATGGTTCCTTAGGTCATCAATCTCTTCGGAAAGTTTGTTGCCCTGTTTTTTGTTCTTTTTCAGAAAATCCAAATCTTGTTTGGCAAGACCGTTTATGGAATTGGAATAAATGCGGTTGCTTCTTTTTACCACGTTGGCAATGTTGGCGGCACTTTCTTCAATTACTCCTTGAATGGAGCTGCTTTCGGCCCTGCGCAGACTATCTTCGGCCTTGATTTCTTTGGTTTTTTTGTTGTGCGATAAATAGTTTCTCAACAAAATGGCTGCTGCCGCAACAAGCATCAAAGCCAATGCAATGAACTTCCCGATAAACAACAAATAGGCAATAATCGCTGCCGCAACAAAGGCACTTAGTGCCGTAAAGAACCATCCACCGATAACATTCAACACCCCGGCGACACGATACACGGCACTTTCCGCACCCCAGGCCCTATCTGCCAAAGAGGTACCCATGGCTACCATAAAGGTCACATAGGTGGTGGACAACGGTAATTTCATGGAGGTGGCAATAGAGATAAGTACACTGGCCACCATAAGGTTCACGGAGGCTCTTACCATATCAAATGCGGGCATCTCCTGTACCTTGCTTTTGGGCACATAGGTGTAAGGGATCACAAATTGTTTGTCGATTTTACTTTGTAGGGCCGGTGGAATAATTTTTGAAATATTTTCGAAGGCCACGATACTAAACTTAACAATCTGACGCGAGAGGTAATTGGGCTGAAAACGCTCATCTCCCTCATCTTGTCGGGCCAAATCAACACTGGTTTTGACTACTCCTTTGGCCTTGGATGAAAACCAAAGGGTGATGATCATCACGGCTCCGGAAAGTAACAGCAAAAGGGTAGGGGTTTGGACGGCCGCGGCCAATCCCTTCATGTTGAATTCGGCAGGGGCAATCCCGGATACTTGCCAATCCTGGTAGGATTGAAGTGCGGCAATGGGCACCCCGATGAAGTTTACGAGGTCATTTCCCGCAAAGGCCATGGCCAATGCAAAGGTTCCGAAACCAATCACCAAACGGTAAATGTTCAACCTGCCCATGGTGGCAAAAAGATAGGAGACCACAGTCCAGAAAATAAAGTTTCCAAGTAGGAACAGCTCTGGCTGGGTGGCTACAAATTCTGAAATGGCACCATCAAAAAGAGCGGCACTCTTAAGACCTTTCACCAAAATGAAATGGACAATGGCAGTGATGGCCAAACCACCAAAAATAGATTCCACCCATTTGGATTTCGATTTAAAATCGAAAGAAATCCAAACCCTCGAGACAAATTGGACCAGGGCTCCAATGGTAAATGCGATGAATACCGAAAGTAGGATTCCAAAAATGAT
>JAGQZL010000122.1 GCA_020434915.1 Allomuricauda sp.
GTATGATGGACGAAACACGCTGTGGAACCAACTTCCCTTCTTTCCTTTTTTGAATTCGTCCAACGCCTTCATCCTCCCATATTTGAGCATCTTGCCTTTGTAATCCTCGTAACTGGAATAGGAGAAGTGGATAAGCCTGTTTTTCAAGGTTTTTGATTCACCGTCCACCACGAGGGTTTCATGTACAATACGATCATCAGCAAAATGTACCTTACTCTTTTTGAACAAACGGTAATTCTTGTCGGTTTGCCACCCACTAAAACGGAGGACTTTGTCTTGGAACATAAAGGTCCTCAAAAAATAATAAGCGGAGGCTGTTTCTTCCGTTGAATTGACCACTTGAAGAATTTCTTCCTTTAGCCCAGAAGTAACCCGTTCGTCTGCATCCAAGAACAGAATCCAGTTGTAGGAAGCTTGTTCCATGGCAAAACCTTTTTGATCGGTGTAGTTCTTAAATTTTCGTTGGATCAGGGTGGCCTTTGGACGTTGTTGTACTCTTTCTGGCGTACTGTCGGTGCTGTAAGAGTCAACAACAATGATCTCATCGGCAAAACTGAGATTGTCAAGTACCTCGTCAATGTTTTTCTCCTCGTTGAGAGTTATAAGCAATGCGGATATTTTATTAGGTTCCTTAATTGCCATGGATCAAAAATGCTTCAATTTTTTCTATTTGTTTTTCTCTGTCAAAATGTTCCGATACATAAGCAAAACCTGCATTACCCATGGTTTTCCCAATGTCTGGGTTTTCGTAAAGGAATTGCACCTTTTTCGCAAAGGCATCCAAATTGCCTTCAGGAACCAAAAAACCGGTTTCTCCATCCAAGACCAACTCTGGATTGCTGCTTATGTTAAAAGCAATAATGGGTTTTCTACAAAGGGCAGCTTCGGCCAATACATACCCAAATCCTTCCCAAAAGGAGGGCAGCACAAAGACATCTGCCTGTTGTATAAAACTGATGGGGTCCTCAATGAATCCTTTTAAAACTACCTCATGGGAAACACCCAATTCTTCGATTAATGCTTCCAATTGCACTTGTAGCCTTCCAGAACCTCCAATAATCATTTTATGTGGGATGTTCCTGTCTTTTAAACACCTGGAAAGATGAACCAAAAAGGTTTGATTTTTTTGGAATTCCAATCTACCAAGGTTCAGCAAGGTAATTTCCTTGCGGACTGAGGTCTTCTCGGATTTAGCTTGGCTTTTAATCTTAGCCAAGTCTATTCCATTGTGAATTACCGTAATCTTCTCTTTTGGAAAAAGATCAGGATTGCTCGCCAAAATGGTTCTTTTGGTAGCTTCTGAATTTGCCAACACTTCGGTAAGTACTTTTTTGAAATAATACCGGTTCAGAAAAGTGTTTTTAATGGGAATGGCGCTTCCTCGTCTATAAATGATTCGTTTCAGTCTTGCCTTTTTGGCGCTTGGTCCGGCAACTTTGATGTCCCTGGAGAGGTTCATCACAATGGTTTGAACCCCTTCTTTTTTTAACAAAGCGTGCACGGAACGGTACTTAAAAGGATTTAGAAAGCTCAGATTGGTTAGGTTGATTCCTTGGCAGGGAACACCAGCCGCTTTGAGTTTTTGGAGTAAAACACTGTCATGTTTGGCAATGACCATTACATCATACCCTTTGTCAAAAAGGTATTTGCTGACCTCAAAATGCCATTTTTCTCCTCCTCCCCACGCCTTGGCGGTATTAAAAAAACAAATTTTCCCCACCTAGATTATCTTTTTATAGGCCTTCATCAAATTCTCCGCCACATTTTGATCATTGAATTGCTGAACGTAGTCATATCCTTTTTCGGCAATTTTTTTTCGTTCTTCCGGATTCTCGAACAATCGGTTGATTTCATTTCTGATCTCTTCGACACTATTTGGGTCGATGAAGATGGAATCTGGCCCGGCCGCTTCGGGAAAACACCCATTTTTGGTAGTGATCACAGGTACTTTGCTGTACAATGCCTCAATGATGGGTATGCCAAATCCTTCACAAAAGGAAGGGTAACAGAACAACGTGGCATTTTGATAGATGGCGACCAATTGTTCCAAACCGGCATCTTTGATAAATGTGATCTGTGATTGTAATTGATACCGATTCACGTAGGCATATAATTTTCGGGCATATTTTTTTTCTTTGCCCACTAATACCAAATGATGGGGCGTACCATGAATCGCTTTGATCAGTGTAAGTGCATTTTTGCGATCCTGAAGGGTGCCTACATACAACACGAATTGGTCGGGAAGGCTATATTTTTCTTTTACATATTGTTTCTTTTCGTTTGATACTTCCTGTTTAAAAAGAGCATGGCAGCCTTGGTAGACCACCGAAATCTTTTTTTCATCAATCTTGAAATATTTGATGATCTCGGATTTGGTCTCTTTGCTAATGGCGATGATATGATTGGCCACTTTGGAAGCATATCGGAACTTTAATTTGTAGATGACCCTGTCCCAAAAATTGTAATAATGGGGATGGCTCAAAAAAATAAGATCATGGATGGTCACGATTTGTGGGGTAGCACTTTTGTTTAGGCCGAATGGAATTTCTCCGGACAAGCCATGATACAGGTCCAATTTGGCTTGCTCTATCTGTTTGCCCTGTCCGAACATGCGCCACAGGGAGGGGAATCTTCTCCAAAACCATCCCTTGGGATAGACAATGGTGGCTTTTTCCAAAGGAACCGCTTTTTCCATGGAGGACCTTTTGGTGTTGAAGAGGAAAAACTGGGTGACATCGGTACGTGTGTTTAATATGCGTACCACATCCCTACCATAATTTCCAAGTCCAGTAGAATTGTGAAAAATGCGCTTTGCGTCAAAGCCTATCCTCATGGTTTAGTGACTTTCTTGGAGGTTGGGGTTAAAAATAAAACAAAAATAACCGACCCATGGTCAATTGTCCAAGTTTCTTGAATGTTGCGAGAAGCCCCAGAGAAGTTAAAGATATTTTTTATAAATATCCACTGTCATTTTAGCGGCACGTTCCCATGAATGGCCTTCCGCATATTTTTTGGCAGCTTCCACTTGGTTCCTGTCCACGCTATCCAATTGGTCAATACCGTTGCCAATGCTTTCTGGGTCAAAAGGGTCAACCAAAACAGCGTGACCGCCAGAGGTTTCCGGGGCTGCCCCGGTGGTACTGGTCAAAACTGGTAATCCATGGTGCATGGCTTCCAGGATTGGAATACCAAACCCTTCATAAAACGTGGGAAATAAAAAGGCTCTGGCATGCTTGTACAAAGCCTGCAGGTCATTTTTGTTGAGATAGTTGGTAATGATCACTCGGTTTTCCAAATGGTTGGCCGCAATATATTCACGCACCTCTTTTTCATAGGTATCTTGAATTTTACCGGTGATCACCAACTTTATATCCTCTTTGGTTTTTGAAGCAAAATACCCCTTAACTAGATTGAAGGTGTTTTTTCGCAGGGAAACACCACCCACAAACAAAAAATAGCCGTTGTCCGTTAAGTCGTATTTCTTGAGAAGTGCTTTGGAGTCACCAGTGCTTTCTTGCACACTAAATTGTGATGGTGCCAAGGGAACGGCATGGATTTTATCCTCGGGAAAATCAAAAAATCGTAAAAAATCCTTTTTGGTGGCCTCACTGACCGTAATCAAGGCATCGGCCTTTTTGGTGAATTCTTCAAAAAGCTTGAACCGCTTTTCCTTGAAATACGGGGTTGCAAAATCAAACTTTTCAAATTCTGGAAGATGTACGGCCAAATCGTGGACCGTGGCAACTTTTAAGCTCCCTTTTAGGTTAAGGAACGGGGTATGGAGGCTATGCGCAACATCAATTTTCTGGCTGGGCCACAAGAAATTACCAAAGTACCAAGCGTGGTTGTTTTTGAGCAGTTCTTTCTGTTGTTCACTTTTGCCTTTAAACTTTTTCTTGAGTCTAAATCCCATTATTGGGTCCACATCGGCATTGTTCAACAGTGCACGATGCAGATTTAGAATATAAAAAGGAATGCCGGTATAGTCCTTGAAGAACAAGGAAGAACTCTCTAAAACTACTTTCATTTATTATAAGCCTGCTGCTAAAGTATAATAATTTATGAAGGTAGGCGGGCAAAAGTAAAACCTATAGAACTAGGAGGATATCAATGACTTCCTGGATACCTCGATAGGTTGGTTTTTTGGAAGTCTCTTGAACGTAATGATTCTTTTGTACTGCTTTTCCAACATGTACAGATGTTGATAGCGTACAAAGACACTGAGTGCATTCAGATAACAGATGGTAATACCTTTCTTAAAATCGAGAAATCCTAAGCGCACAACATAGTTATAGAAAAATTTCCAAGCAGGTTTCATCGCCAGCTTTAGGAAATTAAAACTTTTGCCATTTACAAACATCTGCTGGGCCTTTAGGCGGCCATAGCTCACCATCTTACTTTTGTAGTCTTGGTAATCTTTGTAGCAATAATGAATTAGTTTTTCCTGAAAGGTTCCTGAGGTGCCATTGACCACCAAAGTTTCGTGGACCAATTTATGATCTGCAAAATGAACCCTGCTCTTTCTAAAAAGGCGATGGTTTTTGTCGGTTTGCCACCCACTGAAGTGGAGGGGTTTGTTTTGGAACATAAACTTCCGGTAAAACCAATAGGCTTCATGTGCATTAGGATTGTTTATGGTCTGGATAATTTCTTCTTTGAGATTGTTCCCGACTATTTCATCGGCATCCAAAAACAACACCCAATCATTGGAGGCCTGTTTTAAGGCAAATGATTTTTGGGCAGTGAAATTTTCAAAAGGATGCTGGACAACATGGACCTTTGGATGATTTGAAAGATACTCAAAGGTACCATCCGTACTATAGGAATCAACCACTATGATCTCATCTGCAAACGAAACAGAATCGATACACCTTTCAATGTATCCCATTTCATTGTAGGTTATGATCAGTGCGGATATTTTTTGCTTTGGGGCGCTAAATCCAGCCATGTTTTATTGGTATAGTGTTTAGAACGATACAAATGTATAACAACAAAATGGGGTAAAAATTGTTTATACGCTTATTTTTCTTACAACAATCAAATCCATAAAATCCCTACCCGAAATTTGTTAAAATCCAAATTTGCTTAAATGGATTTGTATCCCTAAGAGTAAAAAAATAAGATAGGGTTGCTTCATTTTGGTTAAAAAAGCAACCCTATCCTTATTATTTTGAAGACGAAGATTCTATCAAACAGCTACATCGTGTTCCCTAAGGGCATTGTTCAACGAAGTCTTCTTGTCCGTACTCTCTTTTCTTTTACCTATGATCAAAGCACAAGGCACCTGATATTCCCCTGCAGGGAACTTTTTGGTATAGCTCCCTGGAATCACTACCGACCTTGCTGGAACCCTACCTTTCAATTCAACTGGTTCATTCCCCGTAACATCAATGATTTTTGTGGATGCGGTCAACACCACATTGGCACCCAAAACCGCTTCTTTTTCCACTCGGACCCCTTCCACCACAATGCAACGGGACCCTATAAAGGCATTGTCCTCAATGATTACAGGTGCAGCCTGCAACGGTTCCAAGACCCCTCCAATACCCACGCCGCCGCTCAGGTGGACATTTTTGCCGATTTGTGCACAACTGCCAACAGTGGCCCAGGTATCTACCATGGTACCTTCATCCACATACGCTCCAATGTTCACATAGCTGGGCATCAAAATGGTACCTTTGGAAATATAGGCACCATGTCGTGCTACGGCATGCGGAACTACGCGCACCCCTTTTTCCTTGTATCCTTTTTTTAAGGGAATTTTATCGTGATATTCAAAAATGCCAGCTTCAAGGACCTCCATTTTTTGGATGGGAAAATAGAGAACCACCGCTTTTTTAACCCATTCGTTGATTTGCCAACCTTCATTGGTGGGTTCTGCACATCGCAACTCACCCATATCGATCAGCTCAATTACTTCCCGTATGGCAACCTGGGTTCTTTCTTCTTCCAACAACGCTCTGTTGTCCCACGCAGCCTCAATCAGTGTCCTTAAATTGGTCATTTTTCTTAAAATTTTCGCAAAGATACGCCCCTCCCAAGAATAATGATGGTCATTTTTAAGGGTATAACATTTTTAGGGCTATTTTTGCCAAAAAATTGTTTTGGCTAGAATTTTGGCGTTGGATTATGGGAAGGTTAGAACGGGTATTGCGGTTACCGATGAACTTCAATTGATCGCATCCGGACTCACCACAGTATCTACAGGGCAATTGCTTCCATTTATCGAGGAGTACCTTCGGAAAGAAAAAGTGGAGCGGATTGTGGTCGGACTCCCAAAGCAGATGGACAACACCGCTTCCGAATCCGAAGTGCTGATCCAGGCTTTTTTGAAAAAGTTGTCTGCCAAGTTTCCTGACATTCCAGTGGAACGCCAAGATGAACGGTTTACATCCAAAATGGCCGTGCAGTCCATGTTGGATAGCGGTGTGAAAAAGAAAAAACGACAGGACAAGGCATTGGTCGATGAAATAAGTGCCACATTGATATTGCAGGCATTTTTAAATAGATTTTGATTTATGATTTTACCCATTGTGGCTTACGGAGATCCCGTATTACGAAAAGTGGCAAAAGATATTGAAGCGGACTATCCAAAATTGGATGAGTTGATTCCCAACATGTGGGAGACCATGTACAATGCCCATGGTGTTGGTCTGGCTGCTCCACAAGTAGGATTGCCCATTCGTCTTTTTGTGGTGGATACAACCCCTTTTTCAGATGATGATGATTTGAGCGAGGAGGAGCAAAAAGCCCTGGACGGGTTCAAGAAAGTGTTTATCAATGCCCAAATAGAAGAGGAGAGTGGCAAAGAGTGGGATTTTAATGAAGGGTGTTTGAGCATTCCGGATATTCGGGAAGAAGTAAAGCGCAAACCCGAGATCACCATATCCTACTTGGATGAAAACTTTAAGCCCCATAAAGAAACGTATGACGGGCTGTTGGCAAGGGTCATTCAACATGAATACGACCATATTGAAGGTATTTTGTTCACAGATAAGCTCTCTTCACTAAAAAAACGCCTTCTAAAAACCCGTTTGGAAAAAATTTCCAAAGGAAAAATCCAAGTGGATTACAAGATGAGGTTTCCAAATATCAAAAAAGGACGTTAAAAAAATCACGGTTTCCGATAAAAACATATTTTTGCGCGCATAAATCATTTTGAATGGCACTTGACAAAATTTTATCCATCGGGGGTAAACCCGGACTTTACAAATTGTTGACCCAAACCCGGAGTGGTTTTGTGGGCGAATCCCTTTTGGACGGCAAACGTGTTACCGTGGGAATTCGCAGCAATGTGAGTGTACTCTCCGAAATTGCCATTTATACGTTGGAAGAGGAAGTTCCTTTGAGAGAAGTTTTCCAAAAAATCAAGGAAAAGGAAGATGGTAAAAAGACTTCCATCAGCCACAAGGCCGAAAAAATAGAATTGGAGGAATATTTCTTCGAGATTCTTCCCAACTACGATGAGGACAGGGTTTATGCCAGTGATATCAAAAAAATCATTCAATGGTACAACATCCTTCTAGACAACAACATTAACGAGTTTGCCGAAGAGAAGGATGCTGAGGAACCTGTATCCACTAAAACTTCCAGCGAAGAAGAATAATTAATTTCCTTTTTCCCAATCCACTAATTTGGAGGGATAATACTTGATGTTCATATTATCCAGATAAGGAACCTGTCTGGCAAGTCTGATTTTGTAATCTTCCCAGTTCAAATGTTCCGCAGGGGACCATCCCAGTTCGGCAATCCCTATAACACGTGGGAACGCCAAATATTCCAGTTCTTCACTGTTGCTGATGGTCTCGGACCAAAGTGGCGCCTCGATTCCCAAAATACTTTCTTTGGGCAAACCTTCCACGTGGGTTTCAGGGTCCCATTGGTAGGCAGCATCTACAGGAATATAGGCGGCCCAATGCAATCCAAACTTGGATAAGGTGTCATACTGCATGTCAAGATATGTCTTATTGGCTGGTGAGAGAATGATTTTTGATCCATTTTCGGCAGCCTTGATGGCATTATGGGGTTCGTTCCAAAGCTGCGCAATAGTGGATGGGTCTATTTTGGCTTGCGCAATCTCGTTCCAACCCACCATTCTTTTGCCATGCTTTTGTACAATCTTTTCAACTTTTTCCACAAAGTGGATGTAATCCGGTTTTTTGGTCACATGACTTTCATCGCCCCCAATATGGAAATACGGGCTGGGCGAGATGGCGGCAATCTCACCGATCACATCATCCAAAAAGCTGTAAACAGTGTCTTTTCTAGCATCAAAAGTGCTGAAGCCTACATGGGTTCCGGTATAGGATTCCACTTTCTTGCCATTTCCGTTTAAAAATGGATAGCTAAAGGAAGCAGCATTCGTATGCCCGGGCATGTCAATTTCGGGGACAATGGTCATGTGTCTTTCAGTGGCATAGGCAACCAAATCTTTGAACTCTTCCTGGGTGTAAAAGCCACCCTTTCCACCACCTACTTCCGTAGCACCGCCCACTTCGGTCAGTTTTGGCCATGATTTGATCTCAATTC
>JAGQZL010000123.1 GCA_020434915.1 Allomuricauda sp.
AAAAGAGTGTTACAAAGCTTCATTTCAAAAAATCCACCCGGTGGGATGTTATCCGTGTCCGCAAACAAATGTTCATTCAAAGGGAAAGAGAGAAAAGGAGGACCATGCTTGCCATTGTTTTAACGCTTTTGGTTATTTTCTTAGGGTATCTGCTTTTTAAATGATCCTTTAATTCCTACTTTTAGCAAAAACCATACATAGTGAAAACACAAATCTTGCTTTGTGCCCTAGTTTTTTCGTTTAGTTTCTTAAATCCTATAAAATCCATGGCACAAGACTGGCCCAATCTGGAAAAGTACAAAAAGGCAAACGCCAACCTGAGTGAACCGGAAAAAGATGAACACAGAGTTGTGTTCATGGGGAACTCCATTACCGAAATGTGGGGAGATGCGAGTCCCGAATTCTTTTCTGAAAACCCTTATGTGAACCGGGGAATCGGTGGACAGACCACCCCCCAAATGCTATTGCGTTTTAGACAGGACGTTGTTGATCTAAAACCAGAGATTGTTGTAATTCTTGCCGGTACCAATGATATTGCCGGAAATACGGGACCTATGACCCTGGAACAGATTCGGGATAATATACAGTCAATGGTACAATTGGCCAAGGCCAACCATATTTTTCCCATCGTTTGTTCCGTACTCCCCGCTTTTGATTATCCTTGGCGACCCGGTTTGAACCCCAATATCAAGATTCCGCAGCTCAACCAGATGCTTAAGGAGATGGCCAAAGAGGAAAAAGCCATGTACTTGGACTATTTTGCAAAAATGGCAGACAATAGGAACGGGCTCCCAAAAGCCTTGACCACAGATGAAGTACATGTCACCAAAGAAGGATACGTAATCATGGAAACTCTTGTCAAAGAGGCCATTTCCAAAATCAATATAGGGCAACATTGATCATTATTCATGGACAATTCCGAATTTATACGGGCATTTGAATCGGGCAGGTTGAATCCACAACTCTTCGACCATGAAGCTCACATTAAGCTGGCATGGATTTATTTAAACATGCATGGCGAAGAGGAAGCCATTGCAAAAACATGTGAGGGTATCCGTAATTTTGACAAACTCCATGGTGATGGAACCAAATACCACACCACCTTGACAGTGGCTTCGGTAAAGGCGGTGCATCATTTTATGCGGAAATCCAAGTCCACCACTTTTGAAGATTTTATAGATGAATTCCCGAGGTTGAAGACTTCTTTCAAAGAATTGTTAGATCAACATTACGGAGAGGATATGGCGCACAACAAAAAGGCGAAGGCCGAATTCGTGGAGCCAGATTTACTTCCATTTGATTAGAAAACAGGCACAAATATCATTTTAGTTACTTTGTACCATGCAACATGGCAAGGTAAGCATCCTAATCCCCTTTAAAAACACGGCCCATTTTCTTTCGGAATGTCTGGATTCCATTGTAGATCAAACCTATGAAAACTGGGAAGTACTGGCTGTCAATGATCACTCCACCGATACCAGTCTTGAGTTGCTCACCTCCTACTCCAAAAGAGATAGCCGAATCAAAGTGTTTCAAAACAAGGGAAATGGGATTATTCCTGCTTTGCAAACTGCTTATGCGGAAAGTTCCGGAAATTTCATCACCAGGATGGATTCCGACGACATCATGAAACCTTCCCGATTGGAAAAAATGGTCAAGTCCTTGGTGCAACACGGAAAAGGCCATGTGGCCGTTGGGCAGGTTAAGTACTTTTCCAATAGAGGCATCAGCAATGGATATGCACGCTATGAAAAATGGCTGAATGGTTTGACTTTCCGAGGTGCCAATTACGATGAAATTTACAAGGAATGCGTGATTCCCTCTCCCTGTTGGATGGTTCATAAGGATGATTTTGAAAGAAGCGGTGCTTTTCATCCCAATCGATATCCAGAAGATTATGACCTTACCTTCCGCTTTTATGAACACAGTCTTGAAATTATTCCCTGTTCAGAAATCCTGCATTTTTGGCGAGATTATGATACTCGGACATCCCGTACCCATGAGCACTACGCCCAAAATTATTTTTTGGACATTAAACTTCATTATTTTTTAAAGTTGAACCATGACCCAAAAAGACCTTTGGTGGTCTGGGGAGCCGGTTTCAAGGGGAAATCCATAGCAAAAGGGCTACAAAAGAAAGGAATGGACTTTGTATGGCTTTGCGACAATCCCAATAAAATTGGAAAGAAAATCTATAAAAAAGAGCTCGCCCACTTTCATGCATTACAAGATTTGAAAAACCCCCAGAGTATCATCACTGTGGCCAATGCAACCGCTCAAAAGGAAATTAAGGTATACTTAGATAAGTTGGGTCAGAAACCCATGCTGGATTACTTTTTCTTTTGTTAAATTGAGGTTTATCAATACCCTTTCTTTTACATCTGTTCAAATTAGCACCGTCTTAACAGCAAAATTTAAAAAGATGGAATATTTTAATGCCTATATTTGTTCAATCTAAGTTGGGAATGCAGTTTAAACATCCAGAAATCCTTTGGGCTCTTTTTCTTTTGATCATTCCCGTTCTCATTCATCTTTTTCAATTACGAAGGTTCCAAAAGACGCCATTTACGAATGTGGCCATGCTCCAAAAAGTGGTGTCGGAATCCAGAAAGAGCAATACCCTTAAAAAATGGTTGTTGCTTTTCACACGTTTGTTATTATTAGCTGCCATCGTATTGGCGTTTGCGCAACCTTTTTCATCTTCGGAAACCGCTTTGCAACAAAAGGAAACCGTCATTTATTTGGACGACTCCTTCAGCATGCAGGCCAAGAACAATGGTATCTCCCTATTGGAAAAGGCCGTTCAGGATTTGATAAAGAATTTGGAAGAAGATCAGGTTTTTAGCCTGTTCACCAATGAAAAGTCCTTTGAACAAGTTACCGTCAAAGATATTCAGAATACCCTTCTGTCCTTACCCTACTCTTTTAAACAGTTGACCTTGGAAGAAATTGGGCTAAAGGCGAATACCCTTTTTTCAAAATCTACCAGAACCGTCAAAAACCTGGTTGTGGTTTCTGATTTCCAGGAGCGATTGTTCACCACGACCCAAGAGCTGGATTCTGCTCTTACCATCTTTCATGTCCCATTACGTCCAAGGGATTCAAAAAATATTTCCATTGATTCTGTTTACATCAAAGACAGTAAATCCAATCCCATGGAACTGACGGTATTATTATCTGGTGGTGATAAGGACGAAGCCTTACCCATTTCCTTGTATGATGATGCCAATTTAATTGCAAAATCCGCAGCAAAATTTACAAGCAATGGTAATTCCCAAGTATTATTTTCTTTGCCGGGCAACGAAGAAATCAATGGTAGACTGACCATTGGGGACAATGGACTGGGTTACGACAATACATTTTATTTTAATATCAATGAAAAGGAGAAAATAAAGGTTACCTCCATAGGGATTTCCAGCAACGATTATTTGAAGCGGTTGTTTACGGATGACGAATTCGAACTTCAGCAATTCATCTTTAATAGTCTAAATTACAGTGTTTTGGAAAATCAAAATGTTATTATCCTTGATGGCTTACCGGAGATTCCAAACAGCTTGCAGAACATCCTTAAGACCTTTAATACCAATGGAGGATCCTTGATTGTCATCCCTTCCATGGAAACTAATTTGTCCAACTACAATGAGTTCTTGTCCAATTTTTCTGGAACACAGTTCACTGAGAAAATAACAGCCGACACCAAGGTTACCTCCATATCTTTTGACCATCCCATTTATCAAAATGTGTTTGAAAAGCGAGTGACCAACTTCCAGTACCCTTCCATAAAAGGGTTTTTTAAATCCCGGTCCAGTTTGCCCACTATATTGGCAATGGAAAACGGCGATCCCTTTCTTGCTGGTGGCAATGGCGTATACCTGTTTACCGCCTCCTTGGAAATTGGAAATACCAACTTTAAAAACTCACCACTCATAGTGCCCACATTTTATAATATGGCAACATCCAGTCTAAAATCGCCTGAACTTTACCATACTTTGGGCCAACCAAGTGCTATTGATGTGGCCACAAGCTTGGGAACCGATGACATTCTCAAGGTAATTAAGGAAGGATATGAGTTCATTCCCTTACAACAGAACTATCCCAACCAAGTGCAACTTACTTTTGACCAAAATCCTGTTGAGGATGGCATTTATACCATTTATCAGAATAAGGAGCCATTGAAGAACATCAGTTTTAATTATCCCCGAGCGGAAAGCCAGCTTACATATATGGATTTGGACAATTTTCAAAATACAAACACCCAAGAATCAATTACATCGCTTTTTGATACATTGGCTGCTGAAAACAACATTGCCGCATATTGGAAATGGTTTGTTATTTTAGCATTGCTTCTGGCGCTCATAGAGGTAATCATTCAAAAATTCGTTTCATGAACATTCTGCTGAAGTCTGCAAAAATCATTTGCCCAGAGAACAAGGAACTTCACTTGAAAAAGCGGGATATCCTAATCAAAAAAGGCATTATTGAGAAGATGGCCACTTCCATGGATACCCCTGCAAACACCAAGGTGGTGGAGTTGAAAAATCTGCATGTTTCCTTGGGTTGGTTTGACAGTGGCGTGAGCTTTGGCGAGCCGGGCTTTGAGGAACGGGAAACCATTGCCAATGGACTGTACACCGCCAGTAAAAGCGGTTTCACAGATGTGGTGCTGTACCCAAGTACACATCCGGTTCCCGATACCAGTTCCGATGTGGTCTTTTTAAAGGAACGCGGACAGGGAAAGACCACCAACATCCATCCTACAGGTGCCTTGACCCGCAACTCAGAAGGGATTGACCTAGCGGAGCTTTTTGATATGGGAAATGCCGGGGCAGTGGCCTTTTGTGATTTCAAAAAAGAACTATCCAATGCAAACCTCCTCAAAATAGCTTTGCTATATGCCCAAAATTTTGATGGATTGGTTTTCTCCTTCCCACAGGATGGCAGTATCAAAGGGCATGGAGTGGCCCATGAAGGAAAAGTGTCCACAACACTAGGACTCAAAGGTATTCCAGAGTTGGCCGAAGAACTACAAGTGGCAAGAGATCTCTATATTCTGGAATATACCGGGGGTAAATTACACATTCCTACCATTTCCACTGCTGGCGCCGTAAAATTGATTGCCAACGCCAAAAAGAAAGGATTGGATGTTACCTGTAGCGTAGCCGTCCATAACCTATTCTTTACGGATGAAGTACTAACGGGTTTCGATACCCATTTTAAGGTTTCGCCACCACTTCGTGATGCATCCAATGCGAAGGCCTTGATCAAAGGACTGAAAGATGGAACCATCGATTTTGTAACCTCCGACCACATCCCAATCGATATTGAGCACAAACGTGTAGAATTTGACAATGCCTTGGATGGATCCCTCGGATTGGAATCCGCTTTTGGAAGTTTGAATAAAATCCTGGGATTGGAAGATGCCATTTCACTTTTGACCAAAGGTCGTTCACGTTTTGGATTGGAAACCCCAGCGTTCAAAGAAGGAGCTTCGGCTTGTTTCACGTTGTTCAATCCTGATGAAACTTATACCTTCGAAGAGAAAAATATACTTTCTACCTCCAAGAACAGCATGTATTTGGGTACAGAACTCAAGGGTAGGGTTTATGGAGTAGTAAACAATGACCAAATCACCCTCTAATGAGCGAAACTGATTCAGGAAAAACCACAGCGGTGGTGGCCTACATTACCATCGTGGGATGTTTGATTGCCATCACCATGAACATGGAACCAAAAAATGCCTTTGCTCGATTCCATATCCGTCAGGCTTTTGGTATTCATGTGTTGTTCCACGCATTGGCCATTTTACTGACCTATTCAGGAATTGTTTACTTGGCATTTCCTGTCTATATTCTGTATTTCGTTCTTTGGGTCTATGGTTTTCTGCAGGCTTTGAACGGAAAGACCAAACCACTCCCTGTTCTCGGAGCCTATTTTCAACAATGGTTCACATTCATTTCTTAAAATAACACAATGTCCCCCACCCCATTATCTTTAGACTATCTGCTACGACCTTCAACTTCAGCTGTTGATAAAAAACCAGCCATATTTTTGTTCCACGGCTATGGCAGCAATGAGGAAGACCTATTTTCCTTCGCACCGGAACTTCCCAGTGAATTAATGGTGTTTTCAGTAAAAGCCCCTTATGATTTGGACCCTTTTGGGCACGCATGGTATGCCATTAATTTTGATGCGGAACAAGGGAAATGGAGTGATGATGAACAAGCGAAACAATCTAGGGAGAAAATCGTTAAATTTATTGATGAGGCCATTGTTGCCTATAACTTGGATTCCGAAAATATCAGTCTTCTTGGATTTAGTCAGGGAACTATTTTGAGCTATGCCGTAGCACTTTCTTATCCCGGAAAAGTCAAGAATGTGATTGCTTTAAGTGGTTACATCAACGAAAAAATCCTTTTGGAGGGATATGAAAAGAAGGATCATCATGAACTGAATTTTTATATTTCCCATGGGCAGGTGGATCAAGTCATTCCTTTGGAATGGGCACAAAAGGCCCCGGATTTCCTCAAAAAGTTGGGCGTAACCCCAAAGTACGAGGAGTTTCCAATAGGCCATGGGGTTTCCCAACAGAACTTCTACTCCTTTAAAAAGTGGTTGGAAAACCATATTTAATTTGAAAATTTTGTCCTGAAGCGTAAAAGCAGAACAAAATCTTTATTTCTGTCATGCTTCAAGAGCTATGCTCTTGAAGCATCTCAACAAAGGCTCAAAGATGATTCTTCGCCCTCGTTCGACTGCGCTAAGGGTTACAGCTCAGAATGACAATAGGTGGTTTCCTATTTTGAAAACTAATTGCTCCTGGCGTACAACAAGTGGTCCAACAAGGTGAAATCCACACTTAAATCATCTTTCAATTCATATTTGATGATCAGATCACCCCAGTATTTTCCATCCGAAAAGTCGGCCAAGATCCATTTATGGTTCAACACTTTTATTTTATTGATTTTGAAATCGCTCTCCATTCCTTCGTAAGGCACCAACGGATTATCCCCAGATTTTTCATTGGTTTCCAATAATTTATCCTCAATGTAGCGCGATGGATTTTCCAGATTCAAATGGTCATAGTAGGCCATGGCATCGTCATTGTTTTCCAACGTAAAATATTGCATGTCCAAAATCTTGAGATGCAAAGACTGGATAGAGTCCTCATATTTTTCCGCTTGGGAATTCAAACGCTCCACATCCGAATTCAAGGCTTTTTGCATATTGTTGGCCGTTACGTATTGGAACAACACCAACAAGGCAGTAAAGACAAATAGGTATAAAAAAATTCTACTTTTCATGGGTTATATGATCAATTGTAGGTTATCGTATGCTAAATGTACGTTATTGGGAAGTGATTTTTCCACTTCTGCATGAAATCCCAATAGATGACTGATATGGGTGAAATAGGTTTTATCCGCTCCCACTTTCTTGGCAAATTCCAAAGCTTCTTCCAGATTAAGGTGGGAATGATGCGGTTCTATCCTCAAGGCGTTTACCACCAAGACCTTGGCACCTTTCATCTTTTTGATCTCTTCCTCTTCTGCCCGCTTCATGTCCGTTAGGTAGATAAATTCCCCAAATCGATACCCAAATACCTGCAACCGATTGTGAAAGACTTCTATTGGAATCACATTTAGGTCTCCCAAGGAAATGGGGTTGTCTTTCGTAATCTCGAATACTTGCACCGCAGGGGCACCAGGATAGCGGTCCACATCGGCAAAAATATAATCGAAACGTCTTTTTAGGGAATCGATTACGCGTTTGTGCGCATAGATGGGAATATCTCCATGCCTAAAGAAAAAAGGGCGAATATCATCAATGCCAGCAGTATGGTCGGCATGCTCGTGGGTAAACAGGATTCCATCCAACTTATCAATGGGATGGGCCAACATTTGTTGCCGAAAATCGGGGCCGCAATCAATCACGTAATTGTAGTTCTTCCAAGAGATAAGGACCGATACACGCAAACGTTTGTCCCTTGGGTCATTGCTCAAGCACACGGGATGTTTGCTTCCAATTACAGGGATGCCCTGTGAGGTTCCCGTACCCAAAAACGTAATGGTCATCCTGTCATCCATTAAAACCAAAATTATAACTTATTTATTTAATAGATTGAATGAAGAGTGTAACTTTGTCGAACATTAAAATTTCGGATATGCCTACCGTACCCAGTAAGGACAATGCTTTTGAAAACATACCTTCCATCAAGGCCAAGACGCTTCGGATCAATTTAAACCCGGACATTTATGGAACCTTTGCCGAGATAGGTGCTGGACAAGAAACCGCCCGACAATTTTTTAGGGCCGGAGGTGCTTCCGGAACCATTGCAAAGGCCATGAGTGCCTATGATAAATCCTTTAGTGATGCCATTTATGGCATTGAGGAGGATGGCCGATACGTGACCCAATCCCGGTTGAAGAAAATGTTGGAGCATGAGATGCGATTGGTGGAGGAGCGTATCAGCAGGGAAAACAA
>JAGQZL010000124.1 GCA_020434915.1 Allomuricauda sp.
GATATTTATGGCTATGGCATAAAGGGATTTATGCTCTCCATGATAGAATCTGCCCTGGACCTTTCCAACAACAAGATTTCACAGGAGACCATTTTTGAGATCTTGAAGCTTGGGAAAAACATGATTTCCCATCCTGTGGAACTGTTGGACGGGGTGGAAGAAGTACTTTCCAAGTTGGTGGATAAGTACCGTTTGATTGTATTGACAAAGGGTGATCTTTTGGATCAGGAACGAAAACTGGAAAAATCCGGCCTGTCCAAATATTTTCATCATGTGGAAGTACTGAGCGATAAAAAAGAAATCAACTATAGCAACCTCTTGGAACATTTGAACATCGATGTCAATGAATTTTTGATGATAGGAAACTCATTGAAATCGGATGTGTTACCCATATTGAATATTGGAGCAAAGGCGGTCCATGTACCGTTCCATACAACGTGGGCGCATGAAATGGTGGCCGATGACGAACTGGTCAACGACCATTTGAAACTGAACAGCCTCAAAGACATTTTGAAGTATTTGAATAACCAATGAAGACAGAAAACAATTTGAGCAACAAAAAAACAGTCCCAGCAGCAACCCCGCGTTATCGTAACTTTCCCATGGTGCCAAGGGTGGTTTTTGGATCGGGGAGTTTTTCGCAATTGGGAGATATTTTACTGCCCATGCGCAAAAGTTCGGAGGCACCGTTCATTTTTTTGGTGGATGATTTCTTTGAAAACAAGGAATTCATCAATAGAGTTCCATTGCTGTTCAACGATGAGATTATTTTTATTTCTGCAGATGAAGAGCCCAAAACGGGTCAAGTGGATGCGTTGGTAACCAGGATAAAGCAACAATACGAAGAGCCACCATCCGGAATCATTGGGATTGGCGGAGGCACCTTATTGGATTTGGCCAAAGCGGTTTCCATTCTATTGAACAACAAAGGTCTGGCAAAGGATTACCAAGGATGGGACCTGGTAAGCAGACCTGCCCTCTATCATGTAGGTATCCCCACCATAAGTGGAACGGGTGCCGAAGTCTCCCGGACAACGGTACTGTTGGGGCCTGAGAAAAAATTGGGAATCAACTCTGATTTTACCACGTATGACCAAGTACTTTTAGATCCTGATTTGACCAAAACCGTTCCCAAGGAACAATGGTTCTATACAGGAATGGATTGCTTTATCCATTGTGTGGAATCCCTCAATGGAACCTATTTGAATGCTTTTAGCCAAAGTTATGGGGAGAAGGCCATGGAACTTTGCCAAGAAGTGTTTTTAGATGATATTCCGGAAGAGGAATCGCGGGATAAACTCATGATGGCCTCTTGGCATGGGGGCATGAGTATTGCCTATTCCCAAGTTGGAGTGGCCCATGCCATGAGCTACGGACTTTCTTATCTTTTAGGGGTGAAGCATGGAATAGGCAACTGTTTGGTGTTTCAGCATTTGGAGGAGTTTTATCCCGAGGGTGTGACCATTTTCAAAAAGATGATGCAAAAACATAATATAATACTTCCCAAAGGGATATGTGCCAATCTTACCCAAAATGATTTTGATGTGATGATCCATGTTTCTTTAGGGTTGGAAGCACTTTGGGAGAACGCCCTTGGTAAGGATTGGAAAAGCTTGATGACACCGGACCGATTACAGGCGCTGTTCCAAAAAATTTAGTATCGGATAATCTGGGCTACCTTTAATCCAACAACATGCATACGCTGGCTAAATTTTTATATTTCAATGTTTTGGGATGGAAGCTACGAGGCACTTTTCCAAATTTGGATAAATGTGTGGTCATCGTGGTGCCCCATACCCATTGGATGGATTTTTTCCTGGGGTTGTTGGTCCGTAAAGTGGTCAACCAGGAAATCAATTATATTGGAAAAAAGAGTTTGTTCAAGCCTCCTTTCGGTTGGTTTTTTAGATGGACGGGAGGTGCGCCGGTGGATCGCTCCAAAAGCTCCAATACGGTAGACAGTGTCGTCCAAATTTTCAACGATAGAAAAGTGTTCAGGTTTGCCCTTGCTCCGGAAGGAACCCGAAAAAAGGTGGAACAGCTTCGCACCGGATTCTATCATATTGCCAAGAAAGCGCAGGTTCCTATTGTTATGGTAGCCTTTGATTTCGGGAAAAAAGAGGTGAAAATCGGGGAACCTTTCCTGCCCACAGATCAAGAAGCGGATTTTCAAAAGATCCATGAGTTTTACAAAGGGGTAAAGGGGAAAAAGCCCGAATACAGTTTTTAGTCGAGCGTCCTTACTTACCTGACCAACTTTTTGCCAAATTCTAGGTAAAAATCCTATCTTGTTACGGAACACTCTAAGTCCATTTCATGATTTCCACAAATTATTCCTGCCAGCATATACGTTGTCCAAGGATATGGAACAATGTTACACTCATTTTCTGTTTAGTCTTTATCCAGTTTTCGTTTTCACAAAGTGAGCAGGAGATGAAGGGAGTGGTACTGGATGAATCCACGGGACTGCCCATACCTTTTGTGAATATTGGTATTTTAAGTGAGAGTTTGGGTACCGTAAGCAATGAAGAGGGTAAGTTTCATTTGATTTTTAAGAAAGAAGTTGCTTCTGATGCCATGGTGCAGATAACATCGCTAGGATATGTGGGTAAGAAAATTGAATTGGAAAAATTGACCGGTTCCGGGAATACCAAAATATACTTGAAACCAGATATTACTGCATTGAACGAAGTAGTGGTGTCCAGTGAAAGGAGTTCAAAATTGGAGCGTGTGGGCTATGCATATGATAGCAACCTTAAATTGGGTTATTGGAAAGGGAATGGTTCCCTTGGTGGGGAGCTCATCACCAAGATCAAGGTGAACAAACAGCCTAGGACCTTGAACCAGTTCCATTTTATTGTAAAGGGCAACACCTCGGACAGTCTTTTGATGCGTGTAAACGTGTATGAGGGCAATACCATGGTCCCGGATAAAAAATTGAACAAGTCGAACATACTCCATACCATAAAAGTCAAAGAGGGAGAACAAGTGGTTGATTTGCGTCGTCATGGAATCTTTGTGCAGGATGATTTTATGATCGGTCTGGAGTTATTGAAGGTTTATGGGGGTGGAGAAATAGGTTTGGTTTTGGCGGCAACGGATGTCCCGGGGACTTCATACCGTAGATATGCAAGTCAAGGGGAATGGGAGCGGTTTAGGGGCGATGCCATGACTTTTTCGGTAGAGACCAGTGTTTTATTGCAAGTAGAGGATGTTTCCACCTTGCGCAAGGAAAGGACACTTTCGGCATTGGATGACAGTATTGACAATACCAATCCATTGGAGCACTTGACCAAGGTGAATGCCTCGGTATTTAAAGAAATCACCGGGTTTGTCTTTCATGAGGGGGAACCCCTGTCCAACGTGGCGGTACAAACTTCCAATATGGGCAAGAATACCATAACGGACAAATACGGTAGGTATAAGATCATGGCCAAAGTGGGAGATAGCATAAATTTTTCCTTTTTAGGGATGGAACCTGAAATAAAACAGGTCGATGAGTTTACCACAACGCTCAATGTTTCCCTTTTGCCAAAAGCCAATGAATTGGAAAATGTGGTGGTAACGGCCAATAAAAAATTAAAGCGCACCGAAAAGCAAAAATTTAAGGATTACAACGAGGATAAGGGATTGTTGCGTTCGGCGTTCGGGATTTTGGATAAGGAAACCGCTAGTGTAAACATGGAGGTCGTGGATTTTGGTGAGAAGGTGAAAACCGCCGGGAGTCTAAAACTTTTGTTGCAGCAGAGTTTTTCCGGGGTCCAAGTGGTGGACGATAATTACATAAGCGGTGCCAAGTCAGTCATATTTTTACGAGGAAGGACCTCTATTCTTAATGAACAACCTGCCATATATGAGGTAGATGGTCAAATTTTTACTGAAATGCCGGATATGATTAGTGTAGCCGATATTCAAAGAGTAGCCAAGTTGCCTGGGATGGCGGCGGTCCGGAAATATGGCAGCATTGCCGCAGGAGGTTTGTTCATCATCAACACAAGAACCTCCAATTTCTCTCCTGGGGCGGGAGCACTGCAAAAAGATCCATTGTTACGGACGGACAATGCCTACAAGGACGATGCACTTTCCAAGGAAGAATATGATAAGAGTCTTCCAGGTTATTTATCGGATTTGAACAAAGCCACATCTTTTGAGGAAGCGGTGCAAACCTATGGTGAGTACAAAAAGATGTACGCCACGTTCGCCTATTTTTATTTGGATGCATTGGATTATTTCATGCAAAACTGGAAAGACAATGAAATGAACCCAAAGATTGTCGCAGAAGGTGAAACGCTTCTGGAAAGTGATGGAAAATTCAGAAGGGCACTTGCCTACATATATGAATCGAATGGAGACCTGCAAAAGGCGGCTGCTTTGCACAAACAAAACTATAAGGAGTTTCCCAATGTTTCCCAATCGTACATGAGTTTGGCCCGTTCCTATCTGGATACAAAGGAATATGCAAAAGCTGCCGGAATCTACTCAAGGTATATGTATTTGTTGAATGAAAGTTTTCTCACACCGGATACCAATGTCACCCATGCGGTCATTGAAACGGATTTTGAGTCGCTTTTGAAACAACATGGGGATGCATTGCAGTTGGAAATACCCAATGAGGTAGAAGCCGAAAAGGATACCGAAAGGAAAATTCGCATTGTTTTTGAGTGGAACGACCCCTCCTCAAACTTTGTACTGCAATTTGTGGATGGTAATCAAAAGTTCTTTACTTGGGACAATTGGGAAGATTCCAATACACAGCAAAGCAGCAATTATTTAGGCTCCAAACAGTTTGAGATATTAAGGGAAGATGCCCTATTTTCCCCATGGTTGGTCAATGCTACTTACAGGGGTAACCAAGATTTAACCCCTACGTATTTGAAAGTAACCATCTATTTTGATTTTGGACTTCCTGCAGAAACCAAACAAGTGAAATTGTTTAGGCTGGGTCTCAAAAATGTGAAGCATGAATTGTTTCACATCAATGAAGCAGAAACATATTGAAAGTCCATAGGACTAATTTCGCACAAACCTAAAGCTTACCACAGCGGGTTCTGAAGTACCGTCATTATCAAAATCATACTCTAAAGGCCCGCCATCAATCAATACAGTGGGATCCATATTCGAGATTTCAAAATAGGAAGTTTCATTGGGGGCATAATCAAACACAATGGACAGCAAGTTATTGTTCTGCATCATTTGGCCGGAAATGGTTTCCGTATTCTCACCTAATACAAACTCAATGGAAAATCTTCCATTGTCTTGAATGGTCAAGTTGATGGTGCCGCCTTCCCCAATAAAGTCAGCCACTTCAATGGTTCCGTCAAAATCAATTTCAAATACAGCTTTTTCTGCCGTCCAGTTTCCGGCAAGCTCTTCGGTATTAGGTTCCTGTGTTTCCGTAGGAGAGGTATTGTCTTCAGATGAACTACATGAGACGGCAAAAGCCATGAAGGCATATATGCCCACAATTTTCAAAAGCGTTTTCATGGGGTAAAAATATTAGGTACAACAAAATTAAGAATAAACCTACTTAATTGTCCGATTGGAGAAGTTAAATCAGATAAAGTGGTCGATTGTAACGATAAAAAAACAGGCTATTCCTTCATGGTGTGGTAGACGTTCTGAACGTCATCATCCTCCTCGATTTTTTCAAGAAGTTTCTCCACATCGGCAATTTCTTCCTCGGAAAGTTCCTTGGTCACTTGCGGGATACGCTCAAAACCGGAGGAAATAATTTCTATGTCCCTGGATTCCAATTCTTTTTGGATGGAACCGAAATTTTCGAAAGGTGCATAAATGTGAATGCCATCTTCGTCCACAAAGACTTCCTCTGCACCAAAATCGATCATTTCCAATTCCAGTTCCTCAGGATCTAGACCTTCCCCTTTAATGGTAAAATGGCAGGTGTGGTCAAACATGAATTCCACGGAACCGGAAGTTCCCAAACTACCGTTACACTTGTTGAAATAGCTTCGGATGTTGGCTACGGTACGGGTATTGTTGTCCGTGGCGGTCTCGATCAATATGGCAATTCCATGGGGGGCATATCCTTCAAAAAGAACTTCTTTATAATCACCCTGGCTTTTGTCCGATGCCCTTTTAATGGCACGTTCAATATTGTCCTTGGGCATGTTCACCGCCTTGGCATTTTGAATGACAGCACGTAGCTTGGAATTGGCATCCGGGTCGGGGCCACCTTCCTTAACGGCCATCACAATGTCTTTGCCTATTCTGGTAAATGCTTTGGACATGGCTGCCCAACGCTTCATCTTACGTGCTTTTCTAAATTCAAATGCTCTTCCCATATAAATTGTGTTATGGATAGTGGTGGCAAATTTAGAAAAAAAAGCACCCTTGTCAAGACCAATTATTGGTCATCCAGTATTTTGTGGAGGATTGAACGGACCTAACGACCTTATATCATATCATTCCTCACCAAGGGCGGCATCAATTTTGGCAATGGCGTTGTCAAAGTGATACTTTGTCATGGTGTTTATATTGCCATTTTTGGCCCTCTTCAAAGTGCTCTGCAGTGTTTTCAATTCCCCTCTTGCCAATGCTCTCACATCGGATGCATCTACATGGTAACTACCGGATTGTTCCTCCAAAAGTAAATCGGACATGCGCTCCAAGTAGGTATTTTGGAGGTTCCGGCGGTACAGGTCTACATTGTTGGTTTGATATGCTTCTTTCCAGATACCCCTTCTAAGTTCGTTCAGCATTTGATAAGCACTGTATTGGTTTCCGTCCAGAGTTTCGGTGTTGATCAATCTTCCAAGGGTTTCTATGCCCATTAATTGGTTCAGTTGTCGTGCCTGCACCCTTCTTAAACTCTCAAAATAGCCGGAATGGTCTATATTTTGAAGAACCGAAGTGTCTACCAGCCAATGGGGGGTATCAAATACATTTTTCAGTAGCCACGCCATGGATTCCCGTTGCTCTTTGGCACTAATGGGAGTGTAGACGGTACCTCCCTGTGCTGGTGTCTTTATGTTTTCAAAAACGCCACCAACATTTCTGGTTACATGGCCTACATATCTGTTATAGACCCCAATTAATTCCCCATACAGTTCCTCCAGATCGGCGTAGTTGTTTGTTTTGTCGGAGGTCCAAGAAGGAAGGTTGGCCAGTACATATTTTAAATTTGAAATACCATAGGTACTTGCTTTGATGGGGTCATCGCCAACACATTCGGTTTGGGATTGCGGGTCAAAAATATTGGACTGTCTTCCATATTTGTATTTAGGGTCGTCCGCTTTTTCCACGACCCATGCATTCAGAATGCCTTTTTCCTGTGCGGGATCCGCAATGTTTGGCAACCATCGATAACCCCAATTGACCGCATAATGGTCGTAGGGTCCCATCTGGCGTACAAAGCGGATATTCTGATCGCCTGGTTGGGCAACGTAATTGTAACGGGCATAATCCATGATACTCGCTGCAATACCATTCTTTTGGGTAAATGCACCATTTCTAAGGGAGTCCACAGGATAGGCATAACTCGCGGCCATATTGTGGGGAAAGCCAAGGGCATGACCTACCTCGTGGGCGATGACCATGCGCATCATTTCCCCCATTTCTTCCTCTGGGGTGTCCAGGGTCCTAGCGGATGGATTGGCTGCGGCAGTTTCCAACAGGTACCGGTTGCGATAACTTCTCAAATGGTTGTGGTACCAAATGATATCGCTTTCAATGATTTCTCCACTTCTTGGGTCCGATACACTTGGGCCAACCGCATTCCTTGTGGTACTTGCCACATAACGCACCACGGAATACCGAATATCTTCCGGACTGAACTCAGGATCTTCTTCAGGGGTAGGGGCATCTTTAGCGATAATGGCATTTTTAAAACCAGCTGTTTCAAAGGGTTTTTGCCAATCTTCAATACCTTGTTTAATATATTTTTGAAGATTTTCCGGGGTACCGGGGTCCAAATAATAAACGATCGGTTTAATAGGTTCTACCAATTCACCCCTGGCGTAGGCCTCTGGATCTTTGGGTTCCAAACGCCACCTTCGTATGTAGCGTTTCTCATCGGCTTTCAGTTCCGGACTTCCATAATCTATTTGGGATACGGTGAAAAAACCGACCCTTGGATCATGGAGCCGGGGGGTCATGGGATGTTCAGGCAACAAGATCATGGATTGATTCATCTGGAGGCTGATTGTCCCTGTATCCGAAAAGGAGGGAGGTTCCGATGCATCGTACGTCAGATCCTGTTTCACTTCTATGTTTTCTGGAAAACTTTTGATGGAGTTGATAAAGCTACGGGATGCGTCCAACTTTTTCACCTTGTACCGACTCCTAAGTCTTGATGA
>JAGQZL010000125.1 GCA_020434915.1 Allomuricauda sp.
GCACAATGCCGACCAAATAGCCAAATTGGATGTGCGCGAAGGGGATACCGTTTTTGTGGAAAAGGGAGGAGAGATCATTCCAAAGATAACCGGGGTGGATTTTACCAAACGACCGGCAGATTCCAAACCAACGGAATACATTACCCATTGCCCGGAATGTGGCACGGAATTGATCCGGAAAGAAGGGGAAGCACAGCATTTCTGCCCGAATGACACGGGATGTCCAACTCAGATTACGGGACGTATCCAACATTTTATCTCCAGAAAGGCCATGGATATTGAAGGGATGGGAAGCGAAACGGTGGAACTGCTCTTTAAGGAGGGGTTGATTGCCAACTACGCGGACCTCTATACCTTGACAAAGGAGCAGGTAATGCCGTTGGAACGTATGGCTGAAAAGTCGGCAGAAAACTTGGTGAACGGTGTGGCCGCTTCCAAAGCCATTCCGTTTGAAAGGGTACTTTTTGCGCTGGGTATACGGTATGTGGGTGAAACCGTTGCCAAGAAACTGGCAAAGGCTTATAAAAATATTGATGCTTTAATGGCAGCTACCCAAGAAGAGTTGGTAACCGTGGACGAGATAGGGGAGCGTATTGCGGAAAGTGTGGTCAATTTCTTTTCCAACCCTACCAACGTTGAGCTTGTAGACCGATTGAAATCCTATGGATTGCAGTTCTCCCTATCTGAGGAGCAATTGGAAAATCAAACAGATAAATTGAAGGGCCAGACCTTTGTGGTATCCGGTGTGTTTGAGACCATCAACCGGAATGATCTGAAGAAACTTATTGAGGATAACGGGGGCAAGGTAGCCTCGTCCATTTCCTCTAAAACGAGTTTTGTGGTGGCTGGGGACAATATGGGCCCCAGCAAAAAAACGAAGGCAGAGAGTCTGGGCGTTCCCATCATATCCGAATACGAATTTTTTCAAAAACTACAAGCATGATACCTGAATCCTTTGAGGCATTCCAAAATATGTTGGCTGATCAAAGACCACCTCAGGAATGGCCTTTGCCCTTGCAGGCTCTTTGGTATGACGCCAAAGGAGATTGGGAGTCTTCCCATGACATAGCCCAGGACCTTTCTTCCCAAATGGGCAGTTGGATCCATGCCTATCTACATAGAAAGGAAGGCGACAAATGGAATGCCCGGTATTGGTATGATCGTGCAAATAAGCCTTTTCCGGATTATGGCCTGGAAGAAGAACTTAAAGTATTAGTTGAGCATAATTTATAAACTGGTCGTAAAATCCGCAGGTGTTTTTATAGAGAAGCACATTCTTATGAAAAGTGATTTTAGCGAAAAGGTGTTGGGAATACCTTATTGTTTAAAATACTCTTTTTTATAGAATTGACCCAGCTCTTTGGTCATTATCAATACTTCCGGTTTATCCTTTCGCAGACCTAGGGTCCAATCATTGAAAATTTCCCACACCTCGTTCTTAAAAACAGGTTCGCCATAAATTTTGGTCAACTGCTCTCGAAGTCGATCTTCGTCACCCTTTCCTGTTAAAATCCAGACCATATTCAGCTTGTTATCACCAAAACGTGCCTCTACCTTTCTTGGAAATCCCGCATAGGAAACACCAAAACAGTTTAGCTGCAATTGGGCGTTGGGGTCTGATCCGTCCAGTTTTTCTTCATAAACCAGATCACTGTTGGCCTTAAGCAATGGACGAAGTGTTTCAAGGTCTGCACCCATTTGCAAGAAATCTGGGATTTTGGCCGAAGTGCTGTATTTGGGAACCGAACCATGAACTGTATTTAAATAGGGATTCTCCCAAGTAAATAGATTAATGTGCAAGGCTTCTTCAGAAAGTATCCATACCTTATCATTCTCAACTTTTCCCAGTATACCTTTCTTAAAATCGACCAAGTAATCCATATAGGTGCCCAGTGAATCCCGATCTGACCCCATCAATACCTTTACGGCATTTCCTTGGGCCTCAATATTGGTCAATTGATCGTCAGAGAATGTAAAGACAGCTTTGTTGATGGTGCCATGTTCGGTTTTGATGTTGGACACTACCAGGTGTGCTTCATTCAATTTCGCCAATGGAAAGGAGATTTCTTTTGGGACTATTAGCTCGGCAGTTTGGGAAATCTCCTCCAATTTTTCCTGAACAGTGGACAAGGGTTCATAAAACTGGATTTCGTTGAATATCTGTTCGGTTTGTGAAAAAGCAAGAACGGGAAGAAGTGCAAGCCCTAAAAGCAAGGACTTTTTAACGTTAGTGTACATTTTTTGATTGAATTATAAGGAATTAATTACCTCAAGGACAACCAAACGATGGTTTTGTTACAGTTTGATTTACTCCTATGGTCATGTCTGAAATGACGATTTAGAGAATTCACAACAATTCAAATAGGCCATTCGTCAATCCAAATGGGGCATTGGTGAAAATCCCCCCATGAGTTATAGTGTTTATAAGGAGATTCGCATAAAATTGAAACTATGAGAATCAAAAATTTCTTTTCTATGTGGATGGTGGCACTGGCATTTCTGTCCTGCGATCCCAATGAACCCGACTCCATTTATGTGAACACCGCTCCAGTGATCAGCGACTATTCTTTTACGGTCGAGGAAGATATCCCGGATACCCAAGTGATAGGAAAATTATCCGCTTCGGATGTGGATGGCCAAAAATTGACGTATGCCATATTTGAGGATGAAAGTGGTCTGTTTTCAATAACGGAAAATGGAAGTCTTAGTTTGGCCGGTGGTATGACTTTGGATTATGAAACCGCCACGAAGCACAATCTTACGGTAAGGGTTTTTGATGGTATCGTCGGTAGGTATTCTGAGGTGGAGATAGAGGTGGTCAACGTAATAGAAGGCTTGGTTGAAGATCCGACCTCTTTTATTACAACTTGGGATATACCTGCAGATAACACCATTATTACGATAGGGACCAATTTGAACTATGAGTATGACTTTACAATTGATTGGGGTGATGGTTCCACAGAGCAACTTACCCAACAAAACCCGCATCATGAATACCAATTGGCCGGGTTATATAAGGTGGCCATTCAAGGGCAGTTTCCCGCCATTGACATGGACAATTCAGACGTAACCTCCAGGGTAAGTTTGTACAGTATCGATCAATGGGGAACAAATCAATGGCAGACCATGGAAAGAGCTTTTATGGGATGTTTGAAAATGGCCTATACTGCACCTGATGTGCCAGATTTATCTTTGGTGACCAGTATGGCCAACATGTTTGCTAATGCAAAAGCTTTTAATGCCAATTTGAATGATTGGGCTGTAGGTAACGTAATCAACATGTCCGGATTGTTTGCAAATGCCGTTAAATTCAATGGAGACATTAGCTCATGGGATGTCAGTAACGTGATGGATATGTCCTATATGTTCAACAATGCGGATTCTTTCAATGGAAATATAGATAGTTGGGATGTAGAAGGTGTAACCAAAATGCAGTATATGTTCGCAGGTGCTTCAAGTTTTAATGGAAACCTATCGGATTGGAATGTATTCTTTACAAACAACATGGAGGCCATGTTTGCCAGTGCCAAGAGTTTTAATGGGGATATATCAAACTGGGAAATTCCCAATGTGACCAACTTGTTCGGGATGTTCGTGGATGCCTTTGCTTTTGATAGAAGCTTGGGATCTTGGTATATCTCAGATGTGGGTAATATGCAACAGATGTTGGATGGTTCCGGAATGTCCAGGGAAAGTTATGAGGCAACCTTGAAAGGTTGGTCCGATCTGGCCGACAACCTGGGATTGGTCATGGGGCCTAGGACGCTTGGTGCAGTAGGGTTGGAATATTGCTCGGAAGAAGGCATGCTAGCCCATGATAATTTGATCAACACCCACGGTTGGACCATCAATGGTGACTCCCAGCAATGTAATTAAAATAAAGAATCTTTTTCATAGCGATTTTTCGATTTTGCCACCGGAGGGCCACAAGGTTTTTCGGTGGTTTTTATTTTTGGAGCCCAGACATCAGAAATCAGAAATTGGAACGAAAAATCCCAAAATCCAATTATACAAAAGTTTAAGAATCAAGAACCAAGAACCAAGAATCAAGACAGTTTGGGGTTTAGAGTTTACGGCAAATGTCATTATTGTAATCTAGCCATTCAGAAAAATTCGCTACATTCTCGTCAAACTACTGAGTATTAGATTATTGAAATTATAATTGCTTATTGTTCATGGAGCTTTTAGCAAGAGAACAGATTTCTCACATAAGTTCGAAATGACTACACCAGATTTCTGACCTCAGACTGAAGTATCAAACAATCGAATAATCAACTATTCTATCACCACCAACTGACTTCCGACATTCGTCAACCGTTTACTGTCAACTCTTTATTGCCTATTCCGAATCCGTCAACCCAAACGGGACATCCGTCAGATCGGGCCCGATCATCCCGCCATTTTGGGGCATCTTGCCAAACATTTAACCATTAAAAATTGAGAATATGAAAATCAGAAACGTATTCATGTCCCTTTTGGCCATTGCCCTGATCTGGGCCTGTGGCAAGGACGACGGACCGGAACCGCCCAAGAACAACGCACCGGTGATCGCCGCCAAGACCTTCACCGTGCCCGAGAACATTGTGGCCGGAACCGCCATCGGCACCGTAACGGCCACCGATGCCGACAAGGATGCCATGACCTTCAGCATCTCCGCCAACGACAACAACCTGTTCGCCATTACCAAGGCCGGCGTGCTCAGCTTGGCCAGCGGCAAGACCTTGAGCTTCGCCACCAAGGCACAGCACGTGATCACCGTGGCGGTGAGCGACGGGGAGGCCTCGGCCAGTTCCAAGGTCACCATCAACGTGACAAAGGTGGATGTTGAGAACCAGGCCCCAGTGATAGAGCCACAACAGTTCGAGGCCATCGAGAGCATCTCCAATACCGAGGTGATCGGTACCGTGGTGGCCACCGACCCCGAGGACGATACCCTTGGCTTTGCCATTGCGGTGAACGACAATGACCTGTTCGAGATCGACCCCTTGACCGGGGAACTCTCCTTGGCCGAGGGCATGAAGTTGAATTTTGATGCTGCCCAAGAGCATACCATCACCATTGGGGTGAGTGACGGCAACGGGGTTTCCACGGCCGATATGACGATCAAGGTAATCGAGGACCTTGCCCCAACCGGACAATCCCAAGAATTCGGTGCCCAAGAGAACATCCCTGATACCGAAGTAATCGGTACCGTGGTGGCCGAAGATCCCGAAGGACAACCGTTGACCTTCTCCATTGTCACCAACGACGGCGACCTGTTCGAAATCACAGCAGATGGGGAACTGAGCCTTGCTGAAGGAATGGCCTTGGATTTTGAAATGGCCGAACAGCACATCATCGTGGTGGGTGCGAGCGACGGGTTCAAGACCACCAACATCAACGTGACCGTGCTGGTGGAAGATGTTTTGGATACATCATTACCTAATGACCCAGGCTCCTTTATAACCAAATGGACAATACAAAATGCTGCAGAAGTAATCACTATTGGAACCAATGCAGGCTATACCAACAATTATTTTATTGATTGGGGCGATGGTACCGTGGAACATTTGACCCAACAAAACCCAACTCACCAATATATAACGTCTGGAAGTTATATTGTCGCAATCAAAGGACAATTTCCATCCATAAACATGAAAGAAACGGGTCCAGCCAACCGCGAAAAATTGTCTAGTATTGATGAATGGGGAACGGTGAATTGGAAAAGCTTTGCATATGCTTTTTATCAGTGTAAAAATATGGAATACAATGCTGTGGATAGTCCAAATTTAACAAATGTCACTTCTTTAAGGAGCATATTTGAACAATGCGATAATTTCAATGGAAAAATCGGTAATTGGGATACAAGTACTATTACTGATCTGTCATACGCTTTTAAAGCTGCGTACATTTTCAATCAGTACATTGGTGGTTGGGATGTAAGCAATGTAACAAGCATGGAGCAAACGTTCAATAATGCTTGGGAATTTAACCAAGATATAAGTGGTTGGATTACTGACAACGTCATTAGCATGACATATATATTTGGTGGTGCCAAAGCGTTTAACCAAAATATCGGTAACTGGCATGTAAATAATATTACCGATATGAAAGGTATGTTTGTTAGCGCCAGTGCTTTCAATCAAGATATCAGTGGTTGGACCGTGGACAATGTGACCAGTTTTTCTTCAATGTTTTCTGGAGCTACTTCCTTTAACCAAGATATTAGTAGTTGGAATACCCTTCAAGCAAAAACAATGTTCAAGATGTTTAATGGCGCATCTTCATTCGACCAAGATTTGGGAAATTGGAAATTGGACAAAGTAACCAATATGGTAAGTATGTTGGATAATAGTGGGATATCTGCTGATAACCTGAATGCCACTCTAATTGGTTGGAACAATTTTGTGGAAACGAACAATACACCAAAAGTGATCACCTTGGGAGTTGATAACTTGACTGCCTGCGGTACAGAAGCCGAGGCTGCCTATCTTAATTTATGGTTCACACACGGTTGGACATTCGCTGGCAACTTTGTTGTAAATCAGAATTGTAATTAAATCATTAGAATCGATAAAAATTTTCCTTAACCGGAATTGTTTTGCCACCGGAGGGCCGCAAGGTTTTTCGGTGGTTTTTTGTTTTTTCATTGATCAGAAATCGGTAGGTCGGAATCAAGAATCTGGAGTTAGGAGTTAGGATCTAGGAATTAGTGGTAAGTTTTAAGTGTTAGGTTTTAATTCATCCGAGCGAATTCGTGTAATTCGTGTCGATACTTTCCAGACTTCAGAGGTCAGACATCGGATATCGGAGAAAAGAATCCAAGAATCTAATCATCCAAGAATCAAGAGCCAAGAATCAAGACGGTAAAGGATTAATGGCAAAATCACGATTGGCATTTAACCATTCGAGAGAATTTGGGTCATTCGTGTCAAAATGTTGACTGTTGTTGGTTTTTGTTCGATTGTCAGATTATTGGATTGTTGGAAAGCCCATTGTTTATTGTTCATTGTTAATTGAACATTGACCCTTCACCTTTTACCTTTTACCTTTTACCCCAAAGAATAGATTTCTCACACTCCCTTCGCTCGGTTCGAAATGGTATCATCAGACCTCAGACAACTGTCTACTAAAACTATTTCTTTCTTTTAAAAAGCGGCACCGAAGAACAGGCCTCGCCATACATCACGCTTTTGGCAATAGGTTGTAGTTTGGCCATCGCCATGAGGTAGGCATTTTCAGGAACGGGTTTATGGGAACACCCTTTGATGATCACAGGCTTGTCGGTAAATTCGGTAACATCCAAGTTTTCCAAAATAGATTGGTACAAGACTGTTTCCAAATCTTCTAAGGAACCTACCACCACTTTTTTGGCATACGGCAGTAATTTGGAAGCCACCAACATATAGGCCCAACCGGGGATAATGGCATCCGAGGAACAGGTCAAGGCCACAAAGACATCTTGGTAGGCAGTCCAATCGTTGGCTTCCACATGGGTGCGAAATTCCTTTTCCCTAAGGATCAAACCTTCGTACAACCAATCTTTGATGTCCAATACCTTTCGATCCCCTTTTGGATAAAAGTCTTCGAGGTCGAAGGTCATCAATTGGCTTTGCGCCACACGATTTACGATTTCCTTTTCCATTTTTTTCATTTATCAGATGTCAGATATCTGATGTCCGGATAAGCTTAAAGCAATCCCAACTCCAATTTCGCCTCCTCACTCATCAATTCCTGGGTCCATGGCGGGTCAAAAGTGATTTCCACCTCCACATCGTTCAGGCTATCAATGGTCTTAACCTTTTCCTCCACCTCAACGGGTAGGGTTTCAGCCACAGGACAGTTGGGTGAGGTGAGGGTCATCAAGATTTTAACATCGTTGTCCTCATTCACGAACACATCGTAGATCAATCCCAACTCATAAATGTCCACAGGGATTTCCGGATCATAAATGGTCTTTAGGATCTTTACTATTTTCTCCCCCAGTTCTTGGGTATCTATGGTGATTTCTTCGCTCATCCTGTTTTTATTTTAGTTGTGTTTGATAGGCCACAGCGTACAATTTCAATTGCTTGATCATGCTGACCAATCCATTGGCTCGGGTGGGCGACAAATGTTCCTTCAACCCGATTTCATCTATAAAATCGGTATTGGCATCGATAATGTCCTGCGGCTTTTGGTTGCTAAAAGCACGGATCAATATGGCAATGATGCCTTTGGTAATGATGGCATCACAA
>JAGQZL010000126.1 GCA_020434915.1 Allomuricauda sp.
AAGAACCTTTTGTGGGACAAGATCAAGGAGATTGGTGGTCAAAACCCATCGGACATTAAAGCCAACATTACCGTGGAGGACGATTCCGTGTACGCCAGACATACGGTAAAAAGTGGGGAGTCGTTGAGCAAGATCGCCAAGCATTATTATGGCGACCCCATGAAGTACAAGCAAATCTTTGAAGCGAATACCAATATTTTGAAAAACCCGGACTTGATCCATCCCGATCAGGTATTGGTGATTCCGAATTTGTAGAAAATTGGTCACATCGAGCGGAGTCGAGATGTCATTTAGTTCTCGACTGCGCTCGAACTGACACTTCATTATTGAAAAAGGCGCCTAAGGGCGTCTTTTTTGGTTTTTAGAAGTTTAATTGGAAAACACTAACTTCACTTACCTATCGCTAAAGATTGTTCAAACGATGTTTAGCTTGATAGATAAGTGCAACTAAAAATCCAACTGTTTTTCACCCCTACCCTTTTAATCACCCAATGGGGAAAATCATAGTAAAACCCTTTCCAAATCATTCCAACATCTTTCCTAAAATCTTGAATTTTTCACCAAAATATTTGCGAAACCAATTAGTTGCATATATATTTGCAACCAAACAGTTTCATAAAACAAAATGAGAAGGGATATTTTCCAAGCCATTGCCGACCCCACCCGTAGGGCCATTATTGCCTTAATTGCCGTGCACTCCATGACGCCCAATGCCATTGCGGAAAATTTCAACACCTCCCGTCAATCCATTTCAAAGCATCTGCGCATCCTCTCCGAATGTGAATTGATCCACCAAGAACAACAGGGACGTGAGATTTACTATTCGCTCAAGATCGAGAAGATGAAGGAGATCGATGAATGGCTTGAACAATACAGAAATATCTGGGAGAACCGATTTGACCAACTTGACGATGTACTATCCAAATTAAAAAAGAATTAAGATGAAAAATCATTTGCTATTTAACTTTAAGGTTGACAAAGCTACCAAGACGGTATTTGTTGACAAGGAATTTGCAGCGGACCATGACTTGGTGTGGGATGCCTTTACCAAACAGGAAATCCTTGATCAATGGTGGGCACCTAAACCTTGGTCATCCAAAACAAAACACATGGATTTCAGTGTCGGCGGTCGGCGTTTTTATGCCATGGTAGGCCCAGAAGGACAGGAACATTGGTCCATCCAAGACTATACGTCCATCACGCCCAAGACCAACTTTAAAATGATGAGTGCCTTTTCGGACAAAGACGAGAACCCTGACCTTCCTGGATCTGATTGGGATTTGAATTTCACCCACCAAGATGGAAAGACCAAAGTGAGCATTGCCATCAAAAATGATTCCCTAGAACGGATGGAAAGGATGATTGAAATGGGCTTTAAGGAAGGATTTACAGCTACATTAACATTCTTGGAAAATGTACTGGCAACTTTGGAGTAAAATGATTTACGTATTTAAAACCAATGTAAAAACCAAAGCCCAGATAAATAGGCTTCGACCACATCTTGACCATATCTTATCAAGTGGAGAATGGAATTTTGACCTGGAAGACTGTGACAAAATCTTGCGTGTGGACAGTCCCCAAAATATTGCCATGCCTCTCATTCAGTTGCTTGAAACCAATGATTTTCTTTGTGAAGAAATTTTATAGAAAATAGGTTGTTCCATGGCGTTCAAAAAACGTCCTTTCTTCAACCTTGCTTCGCAATCACCCGCTGCGCAAAATCATGGATACGCTCAAACTGCTCCTCCAAGCCCATATCACTGTTATCAAACTCAATGGCGTCCTTTGCCTTGCGAAGTGGTGATTCGGTCCGGGTGGAGTCTATTCGGTCACGCTCCTGTACATTTTGAAGCACTTCGGGATAGGTGACCTCTTCCCCTTTTTCCAACAGTTCCTTATACCTCCTGGCAGCTCTGGTTTCCGGTGAGGCGGTCATAAAAAGTTTCAGTTCCGCATCTGGGAAAACAACAGTACCAATATCACGGCCGTCCATTACAATGCCCTTATCCTTCCCCATTTCCTGCTGTATTTTCACCAACATTTCCCGAACTTCCTTAACGGCAGCCACTTTGCTCACTTGATTGGACACCTTCATGGTCCGGATTTCCTGTTCCACATTCTCTCCATTCAGGTACATCTCCGACTTGCCCGTTTCCGCATTTGGCAAAAACTTCAATCGTATCTCTTTCAACTTGGGAATCAGGGTGTCGGCAGCCACCTGCCCATCGGTAATCAACCCGTGGTTCAATGCGAACAGGGTCACGGCGCGATACATGGCGCCGGTATCCACATAAATATAGTTCAGTGTAGCTGCCAACCGCTTGGCAATAGTACTTTTTCCCGTGGAGGAATATCCGTCGATGGCTATTGTAATTTTTCCCATGCCCTAAAAATAGACAGAAAACTGTTTACGATTCTATGATTTGCGTCAACAACCTTAAAGGGTCTTGGCATTTTTTACTTTTCTGTCGGTAACGGCAATGGTGACCACTTCGCTCATGTCGGTGACATAGTGGAAAGTCAACCCTTTTAAGTACTCCGGTTTTATTTCCTCGATGTCCTTTCTATTCTCCTCGCACAGAATGATTTCTTTGATTTTTGCACGTTTGGCTGCCAAAATCTTCTCTTTGATACCTCCCACTGGCAACACTTTGCCACGAAGCGTGATCTCACCGGTCATGGCCAAGCTTTTCTTCACTTTCCGCTGGGTGAACAAGGATACTAAAGAAGTCAACATGGTAATACCTGCACTTGGGCCATCCTTTGGAGTGGCACCTTCCGGCACGTGGATGTGCACATTGTATTTTTCGAACACATCAGGGTCAATACCAAAGCTTTCCGCATTGGATTTGATATATTCCATGGCAATCGTGGCCGACTCCTTCATCACTTGGCCCAAATTCCCTGTAATGTTCATTTGCCCCTTTCCTCTGGAAAGAATGGACTCGATGAACAGAATATCACCTCCAACACTGGTCCACGCCAACCCGGTGACCACTCCGGCCACTTCGTTGTTCTCGTACTTATCACGTTCCAAACGGGCAGGTCCCAACACCTTTTCAACATCCTCATCGGTTACTTTGATGTTGTATTCCTCTTCCATGGCGATGGACTTGGCTGCAAAACGCACCATTTTGGCAATCTGTTTTTCTAGTCCACGCACACCGGATTCACGGGTATAGCCTTCCACGATTTTTTCCATTTGGCGCTTCCCTATTTTCAAATCCTTGTCGGTAAGTCCATGCTCTTTCAACTGTTTGGGCAATAGGTGACGCTTCGCTATTTCCACCTTTTCCTCGATGGTATAACCGGTTACATTGATAATCTCCATCCGGTCGCGCAAAGCAGGCTGAATGGTGGATAAGCTATTGGCCGTGGCAATGAACATGACTTTGGACAAATCGTAGCCCATTTCCAAGAAATTGTCATGGAACTCATTGTTCTGTTCAGGGTCCAAGACCTCCAACATGGCCGAAGACGGATCCCCTTGATGGCTGTTGGACAATTTATCGATCTCATCCAAAATGAACACAGGATTGGAAGTCCCTGCTTTTTTCAAACTCTGGATGATTCGACCTGGCATGGCCCCAATATAGGTTTTACGGTGCCCCCGGATTTCGGCCTCATCACGAAGACCACCCAAGGACATGCGCACATATTCCCTGCCCAATGCCTCTGCCACGGATTTTCCCAAAGAGGTTTTACCAACCCCGGGAGGACCGTACAAACAAAGAATGGGGGATTTCATATCATTACGCAGCTTTAGTACCGCCAAATATTCAATGATCCTACGCTTTACATCTTCCAGACCGTAATGGTCCCTATCCAAGATCTGTTGGGCCCTTTTTAGGTCGAACTTGTCCTTGGAGTATTCATCCCAAGGCAACTCCAACATAAGGTCCAAATAGTTACGCTGGATGGAGTATTCGGCCACTTGCGGATTCATGCGCTGCATTTTAGCCAGTTCCCTTTCAAAATGCTCGGATACTTTTTTGTTCCATTTTTTGGACTTGGCCTTTTCCCGCATATCATCCACTTCCTCCTCGTATGACAGTCCACCCAACTCCTCTTGGATGGTCTTCATCTGTTGATGCAGGAAATATTCGCGTTGCTGTTGGTCCATATCGCTTCGGACCTTGCTTTGGATATCGTTACGGAGTTCCAACTTTTGAAGCTCCATGTTCATGTACTTCAAGGTTGCCAAGGCCCGTTCCTGTAAATCCGGAATCTCCAGGAGCTGCTGCTTTTCTCCAACCGATAAATTCATGTTGGAAGACACAAAGTTGATCAAAAACGAATTGCTCTGAATATTCTTGATGGCAAAGGTTGCTTCACTCGGAATATTGGGATTATCCTTAATAATTTTATAAGCCAAATCTTTTATGGAATCAATAATGGCCTCAAATTCTGGATTATTCCCCACTGGCCTTTTTTCTTCCGCCTCATGCACCTTGGCAGTCATATAAGGCTTTTCGGTAAGGATGCTCTCAATCTGGAAACGTTTCTTCCCTTGAATGATGACCGTGGTATTGCCATCCGGCATTTGAAGCACACGTAAAATCCGTGCTACTGTTCCCAGTGTGTTGATGTCCTCCACTCCCGGGTTTTCGGTATCCTCATCTTTTTGCGACACCACGCCAATGGTCTTGGTACCGTTGTTGGCATCCTTTATCAAATTGATGGATTTGTCCCTACCAGCCGTAATAGGGATCACCACCCCAGGAAACAAGACCGTATTGCGCAATGGCAAAATGGGCAATACTTCAGGTATGGCCTCCTTGTTCATCTGTTCTTCATCTTCCGGGGTAAGCAAGGGTATCAATTCGGCATCCTCATCCAATCCCTGAAAGTCAATATTGTCAAATTTTGAAATTTTCATCGCTCCCATATCATCTTTTCGGTCATTTTGTCATAATCTACCATGACCGCTCATTAAACATTATATATCAAAGCCCCTTCAACACCCTCATAATCAACAACTACAATAGATTTTAGGCTTTTTGTCACTTCTTAAAAGGCAATTCCTGTGCCATTAAAAATCATTTTTTTAGAAAAAAGTGTAACAATTGGTAAATTCCATAATCTATAAGACAAACCATTCATTTTTTGAGCCACCAAAATGAACATATTGATGCACTGCTACAATCGTGCATGCAGGGAAAACAAAGTGCACAATTGGAGATTTACAATCGCTATTACAAAGCTATGTACAACATTGCTTTTAGGATTGTAAAAGATTCAGCTGAGGCCGAGGATGTGATGCAGGAATCGTTCCTGAGCGCATTCACCAAACTGCACACTTTTAAGGGGGACGTCACCTTTGGGGCATGGTTGAAGCGGATTGTGATCAATAACAGTATCTATCATTACAAAAAGCAGCAAAAAAACAGGACTGCGGATTTGGATGATGTAATGTACAAGGTCGAAGATAATGATGGGGTTGCTTCAGATCAAAATGGTTATACAGAACTGAAGGCTCAAAAAGTAATGGAAACCATGAAAAGTTTGAAAGACAATTACAGAGTTTCTTTGACCTTACATTTAATTGAAGGATACGATTACGAAGAAATAAGTGAAATAATGAACATTAGCTATGCTAATTGTAGAACCACCATTTCCCGGGCCAAGGAAAGCCTGAGAAAAAAATTGACCGTAAATGTGTAGTCATGAGCAAAGATAGTTTAGACCAATTATTTGAAAGACTCCAAGGCGAGTTTGACATAGAAGAGCCACAGCGTGGGCACCAAGATCGGTTTTTGGATAAATTGAACCAATCCAACGGTACCATTGCCATCAACAGAAAAAGGCCTACCTGGTGGAAACCACTTTCCATTGCCGCCTCTGTGTTGTTAGTGGCCGTATTGGGATACAAGGCATTTGGTCCACAACCTAGTCTTGAACAACAAGTGGTTGAAATTGCTCCAGAAGTGTCCCAGACCGAGTTTTACTTTGCCAACCTTATTGAGCAGCAAGTACAACAGTTGAAGGATGAGAAATCACCCGAAACCGCCCAATTGGTAGATGACACCTTGGCACAGTTGCAACGCTTGGCCAATGATTACAAAGGACTTGAGCAAGATTTGGTCAACGGTGGGGATACAAAAATCATCCTAAATGCCATGATCATCAATTTCCAAACCCGTATCGATTTATTAAGAGAAGTTTTGAGCCAAATAGAAAATATCAAGAATTTAAAATTGAACAATGATGAAAGCTTTACAATTTAAAATAATCCTTTTCGCCTTGGCTTTGTTCCCCATTGCCCTTAGTGCAAATGTCGACCACGACAAAATGAACGGAAAGTACACCAAGGAGAAGACCATTAAAAAGGAATACAACGTTAGCCCAGATGCACTTTTAAAGGTGCACAACAGTTACGGCAACCTCAACATCACCTCCTGGAATGAAAACCGTGTGTTGATCGAGGTCCACATCAAGGCCAATGGCAACGACGAGGAACGCGTGCAAAACCGATTGGACGAAATCGATGTGGATTTTGAAAGTAGTTCCAGCATGGTTTCTGCCAGAACCATGTTCGGAGACCGCAACAATAGCTGGAACTGGAGTTGGGGAAAGCGCAAAAATGTGAACGTGCAGGTCAACTACACCATTAAATTGCCTGTAAAAAACAGCGTTAACCTGAACAATGACTACGGGAACATTTACTTGGACCGTATTGACGGACATGCCAAGATCAGCTGTGACTATGGCAAAATGGATATCGGAGAGTTGAGGGGACGTAACAACGAACTTCGTTTCGACTATACTTCAAGATCAACCTTTGATTATATCAACAGTGCCGAAATCGTGGCCGATTACTCAGGCTTTACCATTGGAAAAGCAGGGGACCTTAACATTAAGGCTGATTATACCAACGGTGTGGTGGAAGAGATGGGCAACTTGACCTATTCCAGTGATTATGGCTCCATTGAGGCCAAGAATGTAAAGAACGTGGATGGCAATGGCGACTACATTAGTGTGAAATTGGGTACTGTACACGGTAATGTATCCGTCACCAGTGATTATGGTTCCCTGAAAATTGACCGTCTGGCTGCAGATGCCGGAGATGTTGAAATCCGGACAGATTACACAGGTATCAAGATTGGGTACGACCCACAATACTACTTTGATTTTGAAATCACCACCGAGTATGCCGGTGTAAGTGGCAAGGATGATTTCGAGATCAACATCAGCAAGGAAAAATCAACTGAAAAATATTACAGTGGATATTACGGAAAGCCCAATTCCGGAAATCGGGTAAGCATTACCTCGGATTACGGTGGCATTACGTTCTATCAAAATTAAACGTCAAATCAAAAAACAAATTAAACACAAGAACATGAAAAAACTATTGACAATTGCAATGGCGCTCGGTATGGTTGCCTGCACCCAAGCACAATGGGGAAAGAGAATCAAAGGAGACGGAAACTATGTAACCATTGAGCGCTCCGTAGGGGACTATGACCATGTTGCCGTAGCGGGTTGGTTCGATGTGGATCTCGTTGCAGGCCAAGAAGGGGAATTGACCCTTGAAGGTGAGTCCAACCTATTGGAATACATCACCACCGAAGTAAAAAATGGCAAGTTGGTCATTAAAACGGAAAAAGGGGTCAACCTAAGACCTTCCACTTGGAGCAAAGGCATCCGTATTACCGTTCCTGTGGAATCCCTTGATGGGGTAAGCCTATCCGGGTCTGGCGATATCGTGGGCAAGACTACCATCAAATCAAACAATTTCAGTGCAAGCATAGCAGGTTCCGGTGATGTTACCTTAACTGTAGAAGCCCAGAGTGTGGAAGCCTCCCTTTCCGGGTCCGGCGATATCAATCTTGCTGGTAGGGCTACCGATTTTGAGGTATCCGTATCTGGTTCTGGGGACATCAAGGCCTATGACCTGGAAGCCGATTTTGTAACGGCTGCCGTTTCCGGTTCTGCCGATATCAAAGTAACTGCCAACGAATCCATCGAGGCCAGGGTTTCCGGTTCCGGTGACATTCATTACAGGGGCAATCCAAAGAAAATCAATACCAAATCTTCCGGTTCCGGGGATATTTCCAAAGGATAACACGGAGTTTACCAACAATCAGAAAACGAAAAAATGCCCCGATGAACGTCAGGGCATTTTTTTATTTTGGTATGGTAAAACGATAATGAATTATAGCCGTAATCACCAACGGTATTTTT
>JAGQZL010000127.1 GCA_020434915.1 Allomuricauda sp.
TGAATTTAAAATCAGAAATGAAAAGAATTTTATATCTACTTATTATTTTGACTTTAACAAGTTGCAGATATTTTAATGTAAGCCCTGTAAACGGAATTACAACTAAAAATCTGACTGAAAAACCAACTCAATCGGAAATGATTGGAATTTGGGAAGTGGATAAATTCAGTTATGAGTTAAATGAGGAAAAAGGATATGAAAAGAAAAAAATCGAATTGAATTTCAAGGAAAACGGAACTTTTGAAATAACAAATCTGCCGAATTATATAAATGTGTTTGACCAAACCGAAGAAAGGTTTGTTAATACAAGTGGAACGTGGAAAATCGGAAAAGATTTTAAAGGAGAGAAATGGGTTTTGAATATGAGTTTCGACAAAAGTAACTTGTATGAAAATGGAATGCCAACTTCATACGATTTGTACTTGCGAGATGACAGAATAATAATTTGGAATTTTATTGGAGACCCAGATTCTGGAGAAAGATTTTTATTTAAAAAACAATAAAAAACCAGCTGCCAACAATGGCTATAAGTAATTACTTGTTATCGCCCACTCCTAAAGATTTTTTCGGATTTTCTTTTTGGTATATCATTGCTCAATTAAGGATTGACCCTCACAATAAGACCATCCAATATAGTTAACCCATGAAATCAAAAAACAACCTGCTCGATGGTGTAACATCACCGGTAATCATAGACACCAGGGAGGTAAAAATGCTCAGTGCCATTGTGAAAGACCAATCGCTGGGCATGGTCGAGCGCATCGAAGCCTTTGAAGACATCATCGACTTGGAGGTGGGCGATACCAACCTGACCAGGGCCCGTACACTGGAGCGTGATTATGATCTTAGACAGTTGTTCATCAAGTTCGAAGGGAACAATCCAACAGGTACACAGAAAGACCGCATTGCCTTTGCCCAGGTATTGGACGCCCTGCGAAGGGGATTTGATGTAATAGCGCTGGCCACTTGTGGCAATTATGGTGTTGCGTGCGCCTATGCAGCCCAACTGGCCGGACTCACCTGCAAGGTCTTTATGCCGGAATCCTACCACTCTGAACGTACGGAAGAGATTGAGAGCTTCGGGGCCGAACTGATACGGCTGGAAGGCACCTATGAGGACGTGGTTACCGTATCCAGCGCACTGGCAGAGCAAAACGAATGGTATGACGCAAACCCGGGCGGGGCAAATACACCCATGCAAATTGCAGCCTATGCGGAGATTGCCTACGAAATCTATGACCAACTGCGGGATGCCCCAAAATATTTGGCCTGTCCGGTTTCCAACGGTACGGTTCTCGCAGGAATTTACAGGGGCTTTGTCTCCCTTTACAAACGGGGCAAAACATCGCGCATCCCTATTTTTGTCGCCGGATCTTCCGCCAACAAAAACCCGATCATTTCCTCCCACCTCAAAGGATTGGAAATCTGCGAAGATATTGATCCCAAAAAAATAAAAGAGACCTTGATAAACGAGGCACTCATAAATTGGCATAGCTTTGATGGGGACGAAGCATTGTACGCCTTGCGCGAAACCAATGGATACGCATCGCATGTTACAGATAAGCAACTGAAGGAAATGAGTTCCTACCTCCATAAAAAAGAAGGCATTCGTATTCTTCCGGCATCCTGTGCAGGATTGATTGCACTTCTGGATGTGCACAAAAAAAATTCCCTGATCAATGATCGTTATGTGGCGGTGGTCACAGCAAAATATTAAGATAGAACAGCATGAAAAACTCAATTGATGGTACTGCCCTCGTTTATTGCAATAAGGCTTTCAATACACCCGAAGGCAAAACGGCCCATGGTCTGGTTCGCTTTACCGAGCGTTTTGAAGTAGTCGGCATTATAGACGAAAAATATGCTGGGAAAGACGCTGGCGAAGTATTGGACGGAAAACCCAATGGAATTCCCGTTTTCAATTCTTTTGACGAAGCGCTGACCCAAACAACCGCCAAGAATTTTGTAATCGGCCTTGCCCCAGATGGCGGGCGCTTGCCCGCGGATGCCAAAGCAAGTATTAAAAAAGCCATTGAACAGGGTATGAACATCACCAGTGGGTTGCATGATTTCCTCACAAAAGACCAAACGTTGGTGGAACTGGCAAAAGCACATGGTTGCACGATCAAAGACGTGCGCAAAACACCTGATCGCGATGAATTGCACTTTTTCACCGGAAAAATCGAGGAAGTGGATTGTTTGAATATTGCCATTTTGGGTACGGATTCGGCCATTGGCAAGCGCACTACGGCATGGATTGTTGTACATGGATTTAGAAATGCTGGATTAAAGGCAGAAATGGTGGGTACCGGCCAAACGGCCTGGATGCAAGGTGCCAAGTATTCCATGATCATGGATAGCTGTATCAATGATTTTGTGTCGGGTGAGATTGAGCATGCCGTATACGAAGCCTGGAAAAACGAACAACCTGATTTGATCGTAATCGAAGGACAGGGCAGTTTGATGAACCCGGCATACCCTGGAGGTTTTGAAATCCTCGCAGCAGGAAGACCTGATTATGTGGTGCTTCAACATGCACCTAAGCGACTGGAATATGATGGATTCCCCGGGTATCCCCTTCATTCCCTTCCAGAACAGATCAATGCCATTGAGGTGATTTCCGGTAAAAAGGTAATCGCCATAACAGTAAACCATGAAGGCATGAATGCCGATGAAATTGACCCAGCTTGTGAAAAGATTACCAAAGAAACAGGCTTGCCCGCTTTTGATGTATTGGCACACGGACCAGATGGTTTGGTAAATTTGCTTAAAACCTTGGTGAAGTGATTACACTGAAAGACTTTGTGGTACTGAAGTCGCTACGGGTACACAAACTCGAAGTGAAACCAAAGCGCGTTTCAGCCACGTACGAAATTGTGCATAAAGACGGTAGTACCGCCACAAATGTGCTTTTCTACACCTACAATGCATCCATCTTCAACAAAAACAAGCGGGAAGATTTAAATCTGGCCAGTATGATGGTGGCCCAAGTAGCGATGAATTATGGCTTGTTTTGCAATGAACTCATTTTTGAAGGCCACTATGACAAGACTGATCAGGAGTTCATCAAAAACATGGTGGAAAACACCAGCCGTGAAATCCTTACCAACAAACTTTTGATTGACAATCCGTTCCTGAAGGAGAACTATCGCAATCTAAAAGTCGAAAATCAAGAACGCTATACCCAGGCCAAAATCATTTTTGTCAATGAGGTGTTGCCCTCATCAACCAGCTATTTCAATGGCGTTAAACCTAATATGGACAAGTACGCCATTCTAAGCAGTGGCGGTAAAGACAGCTTGCTCTCCTACGGTCTGATCAAAGAATTTGGCGAACCCCACCCTATTTTTGTGAACGAGGCCGGTCGGCATTGGTTTACAGCTGTAAATGCCTACCGTTATTTTAAAGAAAACGAACCGAATACCGATAAAGCTTGGTGCAACAGCGACCGAATCTTTAATTGGATGGTTAAAAACCTAGCCTTCATCAAACCTAATTATGCCTCCATCCGGGCAGATATTTATCCCGTTCGGTTGTGGACGGTTTCTGTTTTTTTATTTGGGGTACTGCCGCTTGCCTTGAAAAAGGGATTGGGCAACGTGATTGTAGGCGATGAATACGATACCACAGAACGCAAGACAACCAATGGAATATCCCATTACTCGGCCTTGTATGATCAAAGTAAGTTTTTTGACAATGCCCTGACTCGGTATTACCAGAAAAAAGGCTGGAATCTGTATCAATATTCCATGCTGCGTAGCATGTCAGAGCTCTTGATCATGAAGGTACTTCTAAAGCGTTACCCCGCTTTGCAAAAGCACCAAACCAGTTGTCATGCCGCACATGAAAAAGACAAACACATGTACCCTTGTGGCAATTGTGAAAAGTGCCGAAGAATCATTGGCATGATCACCGCATTGGATGGGTCGCCCGTGAATTGTGGGTATAACCCCGATCAGATTGCCAAGGCATTGGTACAGCTGGCCAATCACAGCGTAAAACAGATTGGTTCTGACGCTGCACATTTGTATCACTTACTACTCAAGAATGGTAAATTGGAAAACAATGCATTTACCCAAAAGTTGGCCAAAGCGCATCCCAGGGTAATGCAGTTGCGCTTTGACAATGAGCGTAGTACGTTGGAAGACATGCCCGAGCACGTTCGGAATCCACTCTTCAATATCTTATCAGAATACAGTGATGGGGCAGTGATCAAAAAAGAAAAAGAGTGGGTGCATCAAGATTTGAACGAAAAATTCCTGAATTCCCTACCGTATAAATACACCTTGTAAACTGAATTTTATACGTCAGCTGGTTTTTCAACTAAAAACGAACACTAAAAAATTTGCATATGGAAAAAAAAGATAACTTTTTGTGGGAAGAAATGAAATGGCCGGAAATTGAAGAGCGGCTAAAGAGGGTTGACACAGCCATTCTTCCCTGCGGTGCGATAGAACAACATGGGCCACACTTGCCTGTGGATGTAGATTATTATGACGCACGTTGGATGGCTATTCAGGTGGCAGAGCACTGCCAAAGTCCAAAACCATTCGTTTTGCCTGCCATTCCCTTTGGCGTAAGCTATCACCACAGTGCATTTAAAGGTACTCTAAGTGTAAGTAACAATGCTCTATCGTCCTTTGTGTATGACATTGGGATGAGTCTGGCCCACAACGGAATCCATAAAATTATTATTTTGAATGGGCATGGTGACAATAAACCAACCCTTACCTATGCTGCCCAAATGATCAATCGTGATGCGAAAATTTTTGTGTGTGTTGAAACAGGTGAAACCAGCGATGTAGATCTGTATAACCTCATAGACACTCCCAATGACATCCATGCAGGCGAAATAGAAACCAGCACTACCCTTGCCTTGCGGCCAGAATTGGTAGACATGGACTTGGCAGTGGATGAAACACTGGACCTGGCAAACGAGTATCTTGACTTCACCTCGGACCGCGGGGTAAGCTGGTATGTGCATACCCAGCGCATTTCTGCATCCGGTGTTATGGGCAATGCCAAAAAAGGCACTGCGGAGAAGGGTAAAAAGATGTGGGAGATTTCCATTGGGAAAATGGTGGAGTTTGTGGAAAGCATCATTAACACCCCATTGGACCAACTTTACCAAAATCGATACTAACCCGTGAAAATCCAAAACATCGAATTCATCCGACTTGATCTCAAAATGAAATCGGGCTACACCATTGCCTATGAATCCATCGATGAGGCTTCGAATGTGATTCTAAAAATTACGACATCGGACGGTTTGACCGGTTGGGGCTGTGCGGCGCCGGATATGCTGATCACCAACGAAACAGTTGATGATGTCATTGCCAATGTTGAGAATTTGGTGATTCCCCTGCTTCAAGGTCAAAATCCCTTTCAAATTGTTCGGTTCCACGAAACGTTGAGTAAACAGAACCCGCAAATGCGCTCAACACTCGCCATGGTGAATATAGCATTGTATGATTTGATGGCTAGAAAGGCAGGACTGCCCTTGTACCAATTGATGGGTGGTTACCGTAAAAAAATCGAAACGAGTATAACCATCGGCATTGAACCGATGGATGTAACGCTTGCATTGGCCAAGGACTATTGGCAGCAAGGTTTCCGTATTCTTAAATTAAAAGGCGGATTGAATCTGGATGAGGACATTGAAAAAGTATATAAACTACGGGAAATGTTTGGTGATGGGCTTACATTGCGCTTTGATGCCAACCAAGGGTACAATGTGGCTCAATCAGTACAGTTTATTGACAAAACCAGGGATGCCTGTATTGAGATTTTGGAACAACCAACACCTCATGGAAATGACGAAGCCATGCGCAGTGTTGTAGAGAATGTGGAAGTGCCGGTGATGGCGGACGAAAGCATCCGATCCTTAAAAGATGCCTTCCGACTTTCAAAACATGACAGTACTGACATGATCAATATAAAGATCATGAAAGTAGGTGGCCTAACAGAAGCACAGCACATCAACTCGGTAGCCAAGGCCGCAGGCATGGAAGTGATGGTCGGCTGTTTGGACGAATGTGCCTTGGGTATTGCTGCCGGACTTCATTTCGCACTTTCCAAACCCAATGTGGAGTATGCGGATTTGGACGGCCATTTGGATTTTATCAATGATCCGATAAGTGGATTATTTACCATCGAGAATGGATGGATTTATCCTTCCACAGAAGCTGGATTAGGCGTAATCAAACTTTAAATGAACATTCAGGAAATATTACATAGCACTGAACATAGGCCTTGGCAAATACCAACAGGAAATTGGAAGTATTACCAAGAGTGGAACAGGGCTATTTTCCTCCATTGGCAAGTGGAACTGGATGAACTGGAAAAATTGATCCCTAAAGAACTGGAAATTGACCTCTATGCTGGAAAACCATGGGTTTCAATCGTGGCATTTACAATGGAGAAGACAAGGCCGAAAAACCTGCCCCCTTTTCTACCTATTTCCAACTTTCACGAAGTGAACATCAGAACTTATGTGAGATTCAACAATAAAGCTGGCGTTTACTTTTTGAGTATAGAGGGAGGAAATTATCTGTCCTGTAAACTGGCAAAAGGAATTTCAAAACTTCCATACCGCTATTCAAAAATCAAACGAGCTGAAAACCAATACCAATCGAGTAATCCAGGATTTGGGGACAAACTGGAATTTGAATATGCAATTGGAAACAAACTCAAGGAGAAAACAGAATTGGACAAGTGGCTGACAGAAAGGTATGCCCTTTTTCAAGATTCCAATAGATTCATCAACGAATTCGAAATACACCATCTGGAATGGCCCATCAATGAAATTGACCTAAAAAAATTAAATTGTGACTATCCGAGATTTCAAAGTTTGATCAAAAATAATCCTGATAAAATACATTTTTCGGAAGGAGTAAAAGTGATCGCTTGGGGTAGAAATAAGAAAGAGATGTCCGAATACAATTCTAAAATTGGATAGCTGTCCATAATCATCTATTTTAAATGTGAATGGCCACTAAATTGAAAATTATGCGTTTTACAATAGTTTTTTATATCCTATTAAGTTTATTGTTTGTTTCAAGTTGCCAGAAACAGGACAGTGCCAAAACCATGGATGCCAGATTACTGGTGGAACAGGTAAAAAGTCAAGTCCAAGCCTTCCATACAGCTGACACCTCTAAAAATGCCCAAGGAATGCTTGATCTATTATGGCCAGAGTTTACAATGTTGGTAGATGGCCATCCCATTACTTATGAAGATGTGGAAACAGGATCAAAATCATTCATGGCCTCCCTGGAGACTTTCCATACGGAATGGAAAGATTTGAAAATTATTCCTCTTGGGGAGCAACATGCCATTTCTTCCTTTATCTTCACTGATTCCATCGTTGCAAAGGATGGTACCCTTACGCAATCCACTGGGCCTAATACCTTTGTTTGGGAAAAACGGGATGGGCAATGGAAGGTAATCTATGGGGATGCGGACCATTACCCAATTGAACTTAAAAGATAACGCAGCTATATGGAGTTTTTTCGCATAGTCCAAGTACAAACTGATGAATCCACCATTCAAAATCAATTGACCCTTGCCAACCTGGATTCGATGAGCAATGAAATTTTTATAATTGGAGATCAAACCGATACTGAAGCTAACATAGGCGGTATTTGGGGCGAATTCACCCTGACTAGAAACCGCATTCGAGGAGGAATACGATTTGCTTTGGTGGAATGTCCCAATGCCTTGGCCTGGACCCTCACCGCAGGTTTTGAACCGGACCCGGAGTCGCTTGTTGTTCATTTAACCATCAACCGCCAACAGAAATCGCAGTCATTCTTGGAGGAAGTGGAGGATTTCTTGGATGACCATACACATTGTTTGAAACAGTTCCTTGAGACACTTAAAGTGCAGGGGTAGTTCCCTCTACACTAAACCATCAATAGAAAATCATTGACAGTAAACGTTTTAAATTTCTTAAATTAAGAGCTAATCCCCATAAATATTGCTATTTACATGAAACTGAGCGAAATAGAGAAAATAGAACTACAATACCTACAATTTGAAGACTACTTGGAGATAAAGGATGTCATGGTTTCTGCCTATTCCTCCATGCCGGAGGCATACTGGAAGGAACACCATATCAAATCCCTACTTGAAAAATTTCCTGAAGGCCAAGTGGTCATCAAGGTAA